>NZ_RCNX01000002.1:0-1841 GCF_004307595.1 Pseudomonas sp. Sample_23 | reverse complement strand
GCGCCGGCAAGCGGCTGATGCTCAGGTCCACATTCACATAGGTGACTTTCGACCACGGCGCCTCTGGAACCGGGAAATTATTAACCCGGTCGAAGACCTGATAGCGCACTTCGATGTTTCTGCCGTTGCCTTGGTCTCTGATGACTTTTTCGGTGAAGGTGACGATGATCGGATTGTTGACCGGATCTTCGATCTGCTCTCTGGTGACCGGGTAGTACGTCACCACCTGATCTCCCCAACCGCAACGAATAGTGTCGAAGACGGCGATGTTTTCATAAGGGACGATGAGCATGCGGATTTCCCGCCGGGCCATTTCCGCATCCACGCCTTGAGACGGATCAGGGCTCAGCGTGTAGAGCAGGCCGGAATGGCCGTCCTCGCTGTCGCGATCCAGGCCGCCTGGCCGTGTGAGCTGGACCCACATACGCAACACCGGCTCGGAGTTCACTGGCTCCTGACCCAAGCGTTTCACCGTGTAAAAGACGAGTGCTGCGCCGTTGGTGACCTGAGCCCTGGGGATTTTGAATTCCAGCCGTTTATTCAGATTGTTTTCATCGACCGGTATCGTTCCGACAATGACGCCGTCATAAGACATTTGGCATTCGTCTTTCAGTGCCATGCTTATCCACGGATCTACGAAAACCCGCATATCGTCCTTGACGGTATCCAGCGATATGCCTCCGTGATAGTTCTCCGGCGTCTGCAAGTCGACCTTACCCTGTATGAAGGGAGGGCTCAGGGCAAGAATGCGGTTTTCATCCAGCGGCTGGCTCATGGCAGTGCTCCGTTATGGGCCCGGTTGCAAGGTGCCAGGCGCTGGAGTCATGAAAGCGGATTTGAGGGCAGAGCGCACCTGTCAGATCTGACAGGTGTGGGCGTTTTTCCGATGAGTGGCAGTCCTGCACTGGCGATGATAAGCCGAAAGACCAAAAGATCGCCGCCTTCGGTATCTCATTGGAATTCAATTAGTTCCTAGAAAATGCCGAAGGCTGCGATCGTTTACTTGGTTGGCTTGATCCCGTACCGTTAGCAGCTTAAAACGCGAGATCTATGGGCGGATTGCCAGGAACTGACCGCCACGTGCTGCGGGATTATTGAAGAACGATCACGACAGATGCCCATTTTAAACTCGGAATAAAAAGCATTTGTGACCTAATAATACTGCGACGGCCAAATTTTGTGGATGACTGTTTAAGGGTTTAAATTTTTAGTATCTTCAAGTTATCCACTTGCACGACGGTTTTGCTGTCCCCAAACCAAAACGATAGTTTGACAGTTGCTTGTTTGAAGCTAAATTTATACTCGACATGTTGCCAGCCATTAGTTTGAGGATAATGACCAGAAAAAGTGAGTGCATTGTCTTGAAATAGCCTGAGAAGTGATTGGTTTGAAGATTTATAATCAAAGCTAAGTTCATATTTAGCGTCGACAATAATATCGTAGAATAATTTGTATATGGTTATCTGGTGGCCGTCATAGCCGTTATTGAAAGATTCAAGAAAGTATTCTTCACCTGCCTTGACTATTCGTGACGTCCAGATTGGCGACTCGATGAGCCAATAATTCCAATTGTAATCTGTAAAATCAGTTAGATCCGACAATTCTCTATGTACTCCATAGCACCTTATGCGGCAACTTATGGCATCAAGCACGGCGGCAACTTCAAAGAAGCCGATACGTAATTTTATTAATAGCTTGGAGTCAACTTTACACCCCCGCAACCACTCCACCTCAGCCAGATAACTTAACCCCACTTCCTGATCATGCGCCGCCCCCACAAACTGCTGCTTGACCCGCTCCCCACCCCCCGCAAACGTCTCCACATACTCCAACCAAATCGG
>NZ_RCNX01000010.1:20567-118593 GCF_004307595.1 Pseudomonas sp. Sample_23 | reverse complement strand
AAGCGCTGGACGCTGGCCGCAGTGAAGGTTTAACGGACGCGGAAGACGTCACTCTATTTGCCACCCTGCGGTTGATGAACCCTAAGTTTCCAGAGAACTGGCCGATGTGGACTCAAGCTAAGGAGCGAACATTTAGAGAAAAACTGCCGCTTGGAATCGTTATACAGCAGCTGTCTGACTGAACCTTCAATTTCTATATAACATCGCTTTGTAAAATGACACGGGAAACATTGATGTCGCTGACCATGAATAGCTCGAATGAACGACGATGGAAACGCCGATCTTCAGCGATCGTAATTCTGATTCTCGCGGTATTTTTCGTGGGATTTTATATTTACACCAAAACCCGAATATCCGGCGCTGCTCTCACCTCCCACAATTATATGAACAGACCAATAGGTAGCTTTTGGGTAAATGACAACTGGGGAGGAAATGGTGGCGTGACCTGTTGCTGGAAGATGTCCGGCGACACTGCGAAGGTAGTTTGGATCCTGAGCATGTCGAAAGCTCAGGAGGATCAAGGAATGAAAATAGAAAGACATGAAGAACTAATGCCTATGCCAAAGCGCAAGGCTGGGGACGACACGCTGCATGTTTACTTTCTTCCCGGTAATAAAATAGAGCTCACGTGGTCTGCAACTACGCTTGATAAAAACTCATTCCGCGAAAATACGACTAAAGAAACCAATGGACAAGGGAGTCATCCATGAGCGAACCAAAAAACTTATGCGATGCACAAGCCATTAGCTCGCGCTTAAGTTCGTCCACAGGATTAAAAAAGAGTTCAACGCTACCATGTGAAGCAACATTACATGTTGGATTTTTTTTCGATGGAGTTAGTAGAAACCTAGAAGACGACTTAAAGGAAGAAAGAGTTACCAATATTGGCCGCCTTTTTCTCGCGTATCCACACGAGGAGAACTCTGCACCATCCGATCCGGCCAGTCAGCATCATAAATTCTATATATCTGGGCTTGCCACATCGTTTGACGCTACCTTAGGCACGAACTCGACTACTAGCGCAGCCAACCTCAACGGCGCAATCAGCAAAATCAAAGACGACGTTTCCAAACTACCGAAAGATAATTCCACGGAAGCTGTTGTTGACGTAGGCAAAGACGTATTAGCCGGGAAAAACTGGTGGGACAACTTTACAAACAACCTAAAACCCAGGAATCTTATTTCCGCTATTGCTACTACAGCAGCCAAGGCTTCGGTCGAAGGTATTTCTCCCGTCCGTGACCAAGAAATAGTTTTCAGTTTACTTAAAACTGGTGTAGACACTCGCCTAGAGGCCGCAAGTAATCGTTTTGAAAAGCTTGTAGAGGACGTCAAAAAATCGAACTCGATCTCGATCAAAAAAATTTCAGTATCGGTGTTCGGTTTCGATTATGGCGCTACGCTTGCGCGAGCCTTCGCTCATAAATTATTTGAGGCGTGCGACCCTGGTACTACCGTCTACAAAGGTGCAAAGCTGGAAGTGGTTTTCGCTGGGCTGTTCGATGCGGTAGATCGAAGCATGGAAGCATCGGTGGTTCGAGATTTTTTACTGCCAATTTCCAATTCAGTGGATGATGGAGAGTGCTTGCCAGGTCCAGTCAAGTCGGCACTTCACCTAGTTGCTGCTCATGAGTGTAGAGGTGACAGGCGTGCACGTCTAATCGGCACCGGATCGCTTACCCCCCGATGGGAAGAACGGTTGGTTCCGGGCACGAGCTCTGACGTAGGGGGCGGATTGGCGAAAAAAAGTGCCTCGCACAGCCGAGAGCTGCACATAGTGGCTTTGCACGAAATGTATCGTGCCGCCTATAGTGCTGGAGTCCCCTTCCCCTCTATGGCGAAACTTCAAGAAAAAGATAGATACGTGGCTAGCTTCTTCGAATTTCATGATCACATCAATGGCACCGGCGCTATTGAGGCGAGCAAACGATACACGAGCCTAGCTGGCAATAAAAAAGTGTCTGCCGACGCTTTTCTAGCTCATCGCCGCTTATACATCCAAAGACTTCGTGGACTTTGGGAATTGTATAGTGGACAACACCGTGCTTATAGCGAACAAGAAGATCGCTTGAAACGCCCATTATTGGGTGACTCCGGAACATTGAAACGCTTGCTGGGAATGGGCAGTGAAACAGAAGTTCAAGCTAGTAAGCGCGACGCGGCTCTGGAACAAACTCGCAAAAGTAAAGATGTACTTCGCAGCGAGCTTGGCTGGTTAGAGGACGTTGATAGGGAAGCCAAACGCCTGAGCATCGGACTCGCAACTAAAGCAGAAAAAGCATTGCTGGACGAATGGTTTGTGAAGGAGTCGAAGAGTCTCAGCTTCGATATTGAGGACCTGCTGGAATTCTATGTAAATGACAAATTCATGGTAAGCCAAATGTCACAATCACCAAGCTCGACCAAGTATTTTTTAATCAGAGAATTTGACATTCCTGACCTAAATAAAACAAAAGGGATGGCCCCCGACTTTATGGAACAGATGATGCGAAAAACGCCCGCAGACTCTTCAGGTGCATCGACCTAAAAGCATGAGACTCAAGGTCTGAGAATGAATCTTTTGATTTGGATTCCATTCTATTGACGGATATTGCGGAGGACGAATGCCAAAAAAACAGAATTCGCGACGGAAATAAATAGCTCTCGCGGTAAACGGCCTGGCGGCTTAGTTATGCGATCCACGCCCAGCGCGACGGGGAGGAAAACATCGAACACAACCAGAAAATCCGCGTCGGCAACGAACGCCACGACACCGTTGAAGCCAATTTATTGAGTGAGTCCAAGGTTGAAGAACAACGGATTCCCAATCTGGAACCCATCAGTGAAATACGCACGGATGATCACCTGATTGTGGGCGTCACGCAGTATGTGAAGGTGGGTCCAGTGTCGTCTGCTTCAGCAGCAGGCTGTTGAGCGCATACTAGGATTGATTGTCCGCCAAGCGGAAAAGCAAGGAACAATAACCCTTGCCCAAGCACAATTTGAAGAAGCATGCATGAGCATGAATCGGTTCGGAACCAAAGCCGCAGACGAAGCAGAACAGCTATATTGCGAGAATCGACTGCATATGGACAATTTCATGTCAGAAGCAATTCTGCGACTGCACGACGATGCGAACGACGAAATGCGTGCCCGGTATAAAGCGCACGTGAACCTTTTAGGCGCGAACCTAGATGGCTTTTGTCACAGAACCCGATACTACGGACAAACTTTTGTTCCTGGCGGAAAAGCAAAATATGTCCCTCCAGCTAAATACATCAAGGGATAAAAAATGTTGCGCACACTTATATATATAGCAACCGCAATTGCAACCCTCTTATCAAACAATGTACTTGCCGAGCTTACACCAACTCAGCAGGCCGCAAAAACTCGTGGGATAATGCTTTTCAATCAATACAAACCAGCAGAACTGGAACTTCGCATAGCAGCCGAAGCGGGCGATGCGGAAGCACAATTCTATTTAGCTGACGAGCCTCGTCAAAAAAAACAAGGAATGACTGTCGAAGCGCAAAAATGGTACGAGGCATCAGCATCACAGGGTGATTATTATGCGATGTTTAAACTCGCCACCGTATCGGAAGACCTGTGCTCGGTTGTCAACCAATGTCCTGCTAGTAGTAAAAAACCAAGTGACTGGCTAGATTTATTGATAAAAACTGCTACGCCTCGCGCTTTGGGTGGCGACGGCGAAGCGATGGCTGTGCTTTACAACGCGACTGCAGAGTTGGATTGGTTGCAGAAATCAGCAGCGGCTGGATATGCGCCGTCACAGTGGTTACTCGCTAATCGTTACGCCGAGGGGGAAGGCACATTTTTGCTACCTTGGAAAAGAAAGAGTGCCGAGGAGGAGTTGCTAAAGGCTGCTTCGGAAGGAGGTTACCCTCCTGCAATGATCGAATATATTTCGATTCTTTCCCAGCGAAATGATCTGGCAGGTGTTCGGCATTGGTGGGAAGAAGCGGCGAAAACCGGTTATCAAAATGCCGTCGCAACCTATGGTGCATATCTTTCCCACACGCCCGACAAAGTTGGCTACCCCGTCGATTTGATCAAGGGCTACGCACTGGTCTCTTTGCTTAAAGAATTGGATGGCGGTGGAAACGTTCAAGTCTATGTGGAAGGGAAGCTTCCTAAAATTGCTGCAAAAATGACATCGAACCAGATTGAGGAAGCGGAAAAATATGCAATTGAGTGGAAGGCCACCCACCCGCCCCTTTCTTTCTTTCCAAGGAAATTAGGTTTTTAATTAGTAATGAAGCAGAATGCAAGAAATAACCGGTACGAGGCTAATCTTCCCGAATTAGAACAATCGACAGCCTTGTCGATCGCGCTCTGCCGTATCGTTTTCAAAAGTTTTGCAAAGACCGATAAACCAGCGAAACAACTGCAATCGAAAAACAACTCAGCACTTACACTGATGAAGGTGATCCCCACTACGCTTATTTTATTAACGCTAGCGTCGACCCAGTCATTCGCGCTTACGAACGAACAATCTCGGGCAAAAATCAAGGGCATTGAGCTATACAATCAATACAAAGCGACTTCTGCAATCCCGTTTTTAACAACAGCGGCAGAAGCGGGAGACCACGAAGCTCAATATTATTTAGGAGAAGTTCTTCGTAAGAAAAATCATTACATGAACGAGGAGGCCAAGAAATGGTATGAAGCGTCAGCAGACCAGAGCGATCTCTATGCCATGATCCAATTGGGCCGCATTGAGCATGATATATGTAAAATATCCAACGACTGCCCTCCTTCTCACAAGCAACCAATAGAATGGTTAAATCAGGCAAAAAAAATAGCTCAAGAAAAAGCCGAGGCTGGTGATGCGGAGGCAATGTGCATAATGTATGAAATCACGCTAGATGATGCGTGGTTGGAAAAATCCGCCTCTGCGGGAAATGCATTTGCGCAATACTGGATGGCGGTATCCCTCAAACAAGGTGATGGTTTTCTCATGCCTTGGAAACGAAGCGAAGCAGTTGAAAAGTGGTTTAAGCTATCTGCTGAAGGCGGCTACCCAAAGTCAATGATGGAATACGCTGCGATATTGTATGAGCGCGGCGATATAGAGGGATTTCGCCACTGGAATGAGCAAGCAGCAATAGCAGGTTATGCGGAATCAGTGTATGGATATGGCTCATATCTTGCTCATGAGCCCGACACATATGGATTTCCATATGACCCCGTTAAAGGCTACTCTCTAGTTTCATCCTTAAGCATTCTGGACGGCGGGGGTGGAATGCAAGAAAACGTTGAATACAAACTCCCTCTCATTGCAGCCAAGTTGACCCCCGCGCAAATTTCCGAAGCACACGAGCAAACAAAGAAATGGACTGCGACACATCCACCACTGTCCTTTTTTCCCGAAAAACTGAGTCGTTAATGTACTTTAATCAATGATGAGGTAGGGCGGGAAATACTTAATGGCCGTAATCAGGATCATTGCTCCTGGTTATGGCTGATCGGCAATCGCTTCAATGCAAATATCTTTGGTTAAATGTGCTTGCCGTATGATCCCCGATCTATTCAGCCTAATTAGTCCAATTAACCCTCCCTTAATTCTCAAATCAAAGACTCTACAGTACTGTTCTGCTCAGGCATCTCGCTGAAATCGACTGCAGCAGGGTCGTCAGGCTTCGTGCCGGGCGCCTATCCGTTACGCTGGAGTCTTCTCATGAACATCCGTCCCTTCCTGCTCTCCGCCACCCTCGCCTGCGCCGCTTTCGCCGGGTTGGCCCAAGCCACTGATACCTCCGCCACTTCCGATGCCTTGCCCTACCAATGCGGCATGCCACTACACGTGGCGAAGGTGCTTTCGCTAACCGAGCCGCCGACCCTGGAATGCAAAGTCATCACCGCCGACATGAAATACATCGACAACACCGGCAAGCCCGCACAAATCAGTTACAGGAAATTATCTGACGCATGCAGTCGGCAGAACTGACAGACGCTTCTGATTTTCCGGTTCGCCATAGGCGTGGAGTGGCTCCGGCGGTTATGCTCGGGGCCTTCCCTACTGCCGCAAGGATTGGCCATGCAGTTGTCGTTCCGCACGTTGTCGAGCTTCACTTCAATCCTGTGTTTTCTGCTGGCGCTGGTCTGGGGATTTTTTCCGGAGATGCTGCTGGCGATCTGGAGTATTGGCTATTCGGAAGGCACTGGCGTAGTCGCAAGGCGCAGCGCGGTGCTGTTTGCGGCGTTGGGGGTGATGTTTTATTTGCTGCGCAATGCTCCGCCGTCAGCGGCACGCAGTGCGCTGAGCAATGGTTTTATCGTCGGCTGTTTCGGTTTGGCTGCGTTGGGTTTTGGCGAGTGGCTCAATGGCCATGCCGGCCCCGGGATTTTGCTCGCGGTGCTGGTCGAGTTCGCGCTGGGCCTGGGTTTCGTGCAGGCCCGGCGCGTGACGGTCGAACTGGGTGAAACGGTGGGTTAAACGGCTCGAGAACGAGCGCTGGTTTGATGTGTCGTGGTTTGTTGCGCGAGGTCGGAACGCAGGCCTGCGACCAGGTTGTTGATTTCACGGCAGCTGTTCAGGCGGCTGGCGTCGATTCCACTGACGTAGAGATCGGCCTGGTCGGTCCGATGGTCGCCAAATACTTTGACGGACATCGACAAGTCGGGTGACAGCGTGCACTGGCAGCGTTTCGGCAGGAAGCTGCTTTCAATGATATTGCGTAATTCCAAGGCAGATAAAAACATGGCGAACCCTCTCCTTTCTGTGCGATTGCCAATCAAGTATTCACGCTGACCCTTTGCTGCGCCTTCACGGGTGTGCCCCCGCTGTTTCCTTGGTGCGGCAAATGGTGGTACTGCGAAATGCCCATTGGAGTGTAGGCGTCCAAATCCGGTGCGCCTCACCGGAAGAACGCATAAAACGTGCCTTTGATCGGTTCGTTTGGCGCCCTGCAAAATCAAGCACTTGGAAAGATGGCCAGTATCCTGCTATTTGCAAAATGCATGAACCGACCGCCCATCCACTGCAATCTGCAATCTCCGGCCGAATTTGCTTTCGAAGACCATGACGGCAAGAATGTCTCCCATTGCAATTCAACTCGCACGGAGGCTTCCATGAATTCCTTACGCATTTGCGCGATCACTGGGCTGTTAATCGCCAACCTTTCCACCCTCGCCCACGCCGCCAAGCTCGAAGACGTGGCGCCGTATCCCAAAGCCGAAGCCGGGTTTACCCGACAAGTCATCCATCTGCCCAAGCAAGAGCAGGAAGAGAATTTCCAGGTTGAAATTCTCGCCGGCAAAACCCTCGAAGTGGATTGCAATCGCCAGCGTCTGGGCGGTGTTCTCGATGAAAAGAACCTGCAAGGCTGGGGCTATCCGTTCTATCGCCTGGAAAAGGTCATCGGCCCGATGAGCACGATGATGGCCTGCCCGCCCGGCAGCCAGAAAAAGCGCGCTTTCGTTCCGGTTGTCGGTGACGGCTTCATGTTGCGCTACAACAGCAAGTTGCCAGTCGTGGTGTACGCGCCATCGGACGTCGAAGTGCGCTATCGCATCTGGTCGGCGTCGGAAAAAGTCGGCACCGCCCTGCAGGAATAACCCGAGCGCTTGTTACGCCGGCACGCCGCAAGCAGCGGCGCGTTCGGCGACATGGCGCAGACTGTCGAAGTTGATGTTGGCCCCGGAGTCGAGGGCGACGAATGTCTGATCGCGAACGCCGCTGCGCGCCACGTACTGCTTGATCCCCGCCACGGCCAGCGCACCTGAAGGTTCAGTGATCGAACGGGTATCGTCGTAGATATTCTTGATCGCGGCGCAGAGCTCGTCATTGCTGACCGTGATTACCTCATCTACACAAAAACGGCAAACCTCAAAGCCATACGCGCCGATCTGCGCAACCGCTACGCCGTCGGCAAAGGTACCGAGGCTCGGTAGAACCACCCGCTCGTCCGCGCGCAATGCGGCTTGTAGACAGGCCGAATGTTCGGATTCGACGCCAATGATCCGCACTTCCGGGCGCAGGTATTTGACGTAGGCCGCGATACCGGCGATCAAACCTCCGCCGCCGACCGGGATAAAGATCGCATCCAGCGCGCCTTGATGCTGGCGCAGGATTTCCATTGCCACGGTGCCTTGGCCGGCGATCACGTCAGGATCATCGAAGGGTGAAACGAACGTGCGTCCTGTCTCCTCGGCCAGTTGCAGCGCGTGGGCCAAGGCAAAGGGAAAACTCTCACCGTGCAGCAATGCTTCGGCACCGCGACTGCGCACCCCGAGCACTTTGAGCTCAGGGGTGGTAGACGGCATGACGATCGTCGCGGCAATGCCCAATTCCCGTGCGGCCAACGCTACACCCTGCGCGTGATTACCCGCCGACGCGGTGATCACTCCCCGCGCTTTCTGCTCTCCGCTTAGTTGCACGAGTTTGTTGTACGCACCACGGATCTTGAAAGAGAACGTCGGTTGCAGATCTTCGCGCTTGAGCAGGACCCGATTGCCCAATGCTTGCGACAATGCCGGCGCAGGCTGCAACGGGGTAGGCACCGCAATGTCGTACACCGGCGCTGCCAGGATCTTTTTCACGTAATGCTCAAGCAGGGCTTGCTGGTCGGGGCTGTGCGGCATGGTCGTCTCCTGACAGTTTTCAGAACCCCGGAGACAGAAAGTAAAAACCCGCCTCTAGGGCGGGTTGGGTGCTGCAGTCGTGAGCTAGCCCGCCAAATGAGGAATGGCGGTGATAATGCTTGGCTGGCAGCGCGATACAGTGAAAGTCATGGGCTCGAAATTAGCCTGCCGGCGGATGACAAGTCAATGGTCAATTGCGCGTCGCGCCGGTAGGCTGGCACTTCTGCTCATCACACCAAGGAAGGAAAGCATGATGTCCATCGCCCTGCCTCTCACCGCTTTGCTCGCGTTCAGCGGTTACACCGTTTCGGTAATGCTCCAGGCTGAACAGTCACTGATCGACTTCGGCCTCAGCCTGATGTCACGACCGGACACTGCGCAAGTGGTCATCGATCTGTACCTGCTGGCGACACTGGCCGGTGTATGGATGGTCAAGGACGCCCGGTCTCGGGGACGCTCCGTCTGGTCGGTAGTGCCTTATTTGCTGCTGACCACAGTGTTCGTTTCAGTGGGGCCGCTGTTGTACCTGGTGATTCGCGGAATTCAGGAACGGCGCAAATCTGCCGCTGCGCCGTCGGCCCAGCCTCACAATTTTGAATCTTCCTGAGAACTGAACAGTCACTGCAAATGAGAACAACAACTTCCGCTCCAAGCCGATGAAAGTGGAGATTGACCATGAACATTCGCCAAGTGCTGTTCGCCGTCCCGCTGCTGGTCGCTGCCCTGTCCAGCCCTGCTGTTTTCGCCGTCGATGAAAGCGACGCCGTGAAAAAGCCCGAATGTCCGAAAGGTCAAGTGTGGGACAGTAAAACCCAGCAATGCGTGTTGCAGACCAGCGGCACAACGCAGCCCTGATATTCGTCATACGGTTCAGGCCGTGGCCGGCAACCACAGCCTGAATCGCGCCCCACCCAGCGGCGAACTTTCAACCGTCAAGGTACCGCCCTGCGCTTCCAGTGCGCGGCGGCTGATCGCCAAACCGAGGCCGAATCCACCCGTCGCGCGATCACGGCTGCGGTCGAGCCGATAGAACGGTTCAAAGATCCGCTCGCGCTCGTCGTCGGGAATGCCGATGCCATCGTCGTCAACCCATATCTCACATCCGCCGGCAATCACCTGCACGCCAATCTGAATACGCTTTTCGCAATAGCGCATGGCATTGCGCAACAGGTTCTGGATGGCCCGAGCGGTCAGGCGCGGATCCAGCGCAAAGCGTTCGAGCTGGCCGTGCAACAGAACGTCAATCACGATCTCCGGCGATTCCAGCTCCTCATCGACGCTGCCGAGAATGCTGTCGATGAACTCGTCGAGCGACACCTCGATGCGCTCGGGCGATTGCGCCGGATTCTGCAAACGGCTGTAGGAAAGCAACTCCAGCACCAATTCATCCAGCTCACGAATGTGCGCGACCAGGCTCTGCAAGCGCTCGCGGCTGGCGGCCGGCAAGTCTTCCGACAAGGCCAATGCCAGGCCGAAATCCAGACGCGTCAATGGTGTACGCAGCTCATGGGAAACGGCGTTAAGCAGATCACGTTGCTGGTTGAGCAGGTTTT
This sequence comes from Pseudomonas sp. Sample_23, assembly GCF_004307595.1. Classification (NCBI taxonomy): domain Bacteria; kingdom Pseudomonadati; phylum Pseudomonadota; class Gammaproteobacteria; order Pseudomonadales; family Pseudomonadaceae; genus Pseudomonas; species Pseudomonas sp. Sample_23. The sequence goes on along the minus strand of NZ_RCNX01000010.1, from coordinate 108,457 downwards.
CAATATCGCCAGCCATGGTGTCGAACACGTTGGCGAGGCTGCCGATGTTCGAACTCGGGGCGATTCTGGTTCGCTCGCTCAAGTGGCCTTTGCCGAAGCGTTCGGCAGTGCCTTTCAGGCGCTCTAGATCGCGCCAGTGCGGGCGCAACCAGAGCAGCAGGCAGCCGAGCAGCATGGCGCCGATCAGTACGTTGATGCTCCAGTACAACAGATCGACGTCGACCGGATCCGGCGGTACGACCATACGCACGGCCATGTCCGCATTCAGCGGAGTGACTGCCAAAGTTCGCCAGCCCCAGTCGCCGATGCGCACCACGTTTTCACCACGGTGCAGACGTTCCTGCTCGATGGGAGTGAACACCGGGTCGTCGATTGGCGTCAGGACGATGTGCAGCGGCTGGAATTCCTTGTCCATCGCCGCTGCAATCTCCGGCCACTGCTCTTGCGGCGCGGCATGAAACTGCTTGGTGATCAGCGATTGCAGACCTCGGGAAAAGTCCAGGTTGTAGGTGACGAAGCGATCCCGAAAGGCCATGACCACCAGATCCGGTACTAGATAGATCGCCGCGCTATAGGAGACGATCGTCACCAGATACAGGCGAAACAGAATGCGAAACATCAGCTCAGCATTCCCATTCGGAGCGGCTGAACAGATAGCCCTTGCCCCACACAGTCTTGATCTTGCGCGCCTCGCCAGCGTGATCATCGAATTTGCGCCGCAGCTTGGAAATCGCCACGTCCACCGAGCGGTCAGTGCCATTGAACTCGATGCCGCGCAGCCGCTGCAGAATCTGATCGCGACTCAGCACTTCGCCGGCGTGCCGGGCCAGCACCACCAGCAAATTGTATTCGCCGCTGGACAGCTCAACCGCTTGATCACGCCAGGTCACGGTGCGCTCGGACAGGTCAATGCACAGATTGCCCATGACGATCCGGTCATTGACGGCCAACGGCTCGCCGAGGCTGCTGCGCCGCAACAAGGTACGCACCCGCGCCAGCAGCACCCGTGGCTCGCAGGGTTTGGTGACGTAGTCGTCAGCGCCCATTTCCAGGCCCAGCACTTGATCATGGCTGTCATCGCGGGCCGTGAGCATGAGGATCGGCAGTGTCGCCGAATCGGCACGGAGCAAGCGGCACACCTGCAAGCCGTCGAGGCCCGGGAGCATGAGGTCGAGGATCACCAGATCCGGCGGACTGATCCGCGCCCGTTCGCGCACATGGTCGCCACGGGCGATGACGCTGACGGAGTAACCGTTGCGCTCCAGGTAGCTGGAAATCAGTTCGGCGAGGGCGGTGTCGTCTTCGACCAGGAGGATGTTGGGCATGGGGTGTTCCAGAAAATGCTGGAGCGACAGTCAGGGCTCATTCGCTCGCACATTGAAATGCGATCTCCTGTGGGAGCGAGCCTGCTCGCGAAAGCGATCGAACTGTCGCAATAAATTTCAAGGCCTGCAGGATATACGTCCTCACCCGCCATGGAGCAAAACCCTTACACAATTTCACACAGCAGCTACAAAGCTTCACCGCTAACCTCCCCGTCTGGCCGTAGGATGCGGCCTTCAATATTGGGGGTTGTACATGTCTGGAAAACTGCTGGCCGGGCTCGGCCTGATCGCATTGGCGCTGACGCTGAGCGCTTGTGATTCATCCTCGAACGCCGAAGAGCAGACGCCGCCGGCCACGGTGCGCGTCGAGACCATTAAAACCGAGCCCCTGTCGATCAGCAGCGAACTGAGCGGGCGCATCGCCGCGCCACGGATTGCCGAAGTGCGTGCGCGGGTGGCCGGCGTGGTGTTGCAGCGCACCTATCGCGAAGGCAGCGACGTGAAAAAAGGCGATGTGCTGTTCCGCATCGACCCGGCACCTTTCAAGGCGGATCTGGACAGTGCCGAAGCCGCGCTGCGCAAAGCCGAGGCCAACGCCTTTCAGGCGAAACTGCAAGAACAACGCTATGCGCAGTTGATCGAGGACCAGGCCATCAGCGGTCAGGACTACGACAACGCCCGCGCCGCTGCCCGGCAGACCGCCGCTGATGTCGCCGCCAGCAAGGCAGCGCTGGAACGGGCGAAACTGAACCTCGGTTATGCCACCGTCACCGCGCCGATCTCCGGCCGCATCGGCCGCGCGCTGGTCACCGAAGGTGCGCTGGTGGGGCAGAACGAAACCACGCCACTGGCGCTGATTCAGCAGCTCAACCCGATCCATGCCGACCTCACCCAGTCGACTCGCGAGCTCAATGAACTGCGCCGGGCGTTCCGTTCCGGGCAGTTGCAGGAAGTCGGTCAGGACCAGGTCAAGGCCACACTGATTCAGGATGACGGCAGCCTGTATCCATTGCCCGGCAAGCTGCTGTTCAGCGACATCACTGTCGATCCGGGTACTGGCCAGATCATCCTGCGCAGTGAATTCCCCAATCCGGATCTCGACCTGCTGCCGGGCAGTTTCATCCGCGTACGCCTTGAACAGGCAACCATTCAGAACGGCATTACCGTGCCGCAACGCGCGGTGCAGCGTGACAGTGCCGGCATTGCCCAGGTGCTGACCGTCGATGAGCAGATGCGCGTGGCGCAGCAACGGGTGCAACTGGGTGCGGTGCAGAACAATCGCTGGATCGTCACCGGCGGCCTGAAGCCCGGCGACCGTATTGTCATCGAAGGCCTGCAACACGCCCGTCCCGGGGAAAAAGTACAGGTCGACGAAACCCCTCTTCCACTTGCCCAGACCACTGGTCAGTAAGCAGGACGCTCTTATATGCCGCATTTCTTTATCGATCGCCCAGTATTCGCCTGGGTGGTCGCCCTGTTCATCCTGTTGGCCGGTGCGCTGGCCATTCCGCAGTTGCCGGTCGCGCAATACCCGGACGTCGCACCGCCGCAGATCGAAATCTATGCCGTGTACCCAGGCGCCTCGGCGCAGACCGTCGATGAGAGCGTGGTCAGCCTGATCGAGGAAGAGCTCAACGGCGCCGATCACTTGCTCTACTTCGAATCGCAGAGCAGCCTCGGCAGCGCGACGATCAAGGCAACTTTCCAGCCGGGCACCAACCCGGAACTGGCGCAGGTCGATGTGCAGAACCGTCTGAAGGTTGTCGAGTCGCGTCTGCCGCAAGCGGTCAATCAGCAAGGCTTGCAGGTGGAGAAGGTCTCTTCCGGTTTCCTCTTGCTGATTACCCTGACCTCCAGCGACGGCAAGCTCGATGACGTGGCGCTCAGCGATTATCTGGCGCGCAATGTGATGAACGAGATCAAGCGCCTGGACGGTGTCGGCAAGGCGCAGTTGTATGGTGCCGAGCGGGCGATGCGCATCTGGATCGATCCGCAGAAGCTAATCGCGTTCAACCTGACGCCGGCCGATGTCAACGAAGCCATCGTTGCGCAGAACGCCCAGGTTTCAGCGGGCAGCATCGGTGATTTGCCGTCGCCTTCCACACAGGAAATCACTGCGACGATTCTGGTCAAAGGCCAATTGTCGACGCCTCAGGAATTTGCCGACATCGTGCTCAAGGCCAACCGCGACGGCTCCACGGTGCGCATCGGTGATGTCGCGCGCGTCGAAATCGGCAGTCAGGAATATCAGTTCGGCACTCGCCTCAACGGCAAGCCGTCCACCGCCGTCGGCGTGCAGCTGTCTCCCGGCGCCAACGCACTGAACACCGCAACGCTGGTGCGGGCGAAGATGGATGAGCTGGCGCGCTACTTCCCGGCGGGCGTGGAGTACAAGATTCCGTACGACACCTCGCCCTTCGTCAAAGTCTCGATCACCAAAGTGATCTACACCCTTGGCGAAGCGATGCTGCTGGTGTTTGCAGTGATGTTCCTGTTCCTGCAGAACGTGCGCTACACGCTGATCCCGACGCTGGTGGTGCCGGTGGCGCTGATGGGCACGTTCGCGACCATGCTGGCGCTGGGCTTCTCGATCAACGTGCTGACCATGTTCGGCATGGTGCTGGCCATCGGCATTCTGGTGGATGACGCGATCGTTGTGGTGGAGAACGTCGAGCGCATCATGGCCAGCGAGGGCTTGTCGCCCAAGGAAGCCACGCGCAAGGCAATGACGCAGATTACCGGCGCGATTATCGGCATTACTCTGGTGCTGGTCGCGGTGTTTATTCCAATGGCGTTCATGCAAGGCTCGGTCGGCGTGATCTACCAACAGTTCTCGCTGTCCATGGCCACGTCGATTCTGTTCTCGGCGTTTCTCGCCCTGACGTTGACGCCGGCGTTGTGCGCAACATTGCTCAAGCCTGTCGCCAAAGGTGAGCATCACGAGAAGTCCGGATTCTTTGGCTGGTTCAATCGTCGCTTCGAGCAACTGACCGATCGCTATCAGGGTTGGGTCGGCTATGCGCTCAAGCGCACTGGTCGCTACCTGGTGATCTACGTAGTCCTGTTGATTGGACTTGGGTTCTGTTTCGCGCGCCTGCCTTCTTCGTTTCTGCCTACAGAAGATCAGGGCTACACCATTACCGATATCCAGCTGCCGCCGGGCGCGACCAAGAACCGCACCGTGCAAGTAGCCGAACAGCTCGAAGCGCACAACGCCGATGAGCCGGGAATCAGTGACAGCGTAGTGATCCTGGGTTTCAGCTTCTCCGGTAGCGGGCAGAATGCGGCGCTGGCGTTTTCGACGCTCAAGGATTGGTCGGAACGTGGCAGTGACGATGCTGCCAGCTCGATTGCCGATCGCGCCAACGCTGCGTTGAGTCAGATCAAGGACGCCATGGCCTTCTCGGTGCTGCCGCCGCCGGTGGATGGCCTTGGCACGTCCAGCGGTTTCGAATTCCGCTTGCAGGATCGCGGTGGTCTGGGCCATGCGACGTTGATGCAGGCGCGTACGGAACTGCTCGCCGCCGCCGAGAAAAGTCCGGTATTGATGAACGTCCGTGAAAGCGCGCTGGCCGAAGCACCGCAAGTGCAACTGATCGTAGACCGCAAGCAGGCGAATGCCTTGGGCGTTTCGTTCGCCGACATCGGTAATGTGCTGTCCACTGCGGTGGGTTCCAGCTACATCAACGACTTCCCCAATCAGGGCCGCATGCAGCGCGTGGTCGTGCAAGCCGAAGGTGATCAGCGCAGTCAGGTGGACGACTTGCTGAAAATGCACGTGCGCAACAGCGCCGGAAACATGGTGCCGCTGTCGGCATTTGTCCAGGCCAACTGGATTCAAGGCCCGGCGCAGTTGACCCGGTACAACGGCTATCCAGCGATTGCCATCTCTGGCGAACCGTCGGCGGGGCACAGCACCGGCGAAGCGATGGCGGAAATCGAGCGACTGGTAGCGCTGGGGCCGAAGGGCTTGGGCCAGGAATGGACTGGGTTGTCGTTGCAGGAGCGTCTGTCCGGCAATCAGGCGCCGATTCTGCTTGGCCTGTCGCTGCTGGTGGTGTTCCTGTGTCTGGCGGCGCTGTATGAAAGCTGGTCGATTCCGACCTCTGTATTGCTGGTGGTGCCGCTGGGCGTGCTCGGCGCGGTGTTGGCGGTGACAATGCGTGGCATGCCCAACGATGTGTTCTTCAAGGTCGGTCTCATCACCATCATCGGACTGTCGGCGAAGAACGCGATCCTCATTATCGAGTTTGCCAAGAGCCTGTATGACGAAGGTCACGACCTGATCGATGCAACGTTGCAGGCTGCTCGCTTGCGCTTGCGGCCGATCGTGATGACCTCGCTGGCGTTCATTCTCGGCGTGGTGCCGTTGGCCATCGCCACGGGTGCCAGCTCGGCGAGTCAGCAAGCGATCGGCACTGGCGTGATCGGCGGGATGATCACCGCGACGCTGGCAGTCATCTTCGTCCCCGTGTTCTTCGTCGTCGTCATGAAGCTCGTACAACGATTCACCAAACAACGCTGATCAAACTGTGGGAGCGAGCCTGCTCGCGAATGCGTCCGGTCTGCCAACATTAATGTTGAATCTGCTGACGTCTTCGCGAGCAGGCTCGCTCCCACAAGGATTGGCCAACATCATGCGCAGTGGCCACATCTGTCATCGCTGGGCTAAGGTGGTGAAACCTCCCTCACCTACCGAGCTTTCATGCCCTTCCTCGCCCGCACCCACCCTCGTCTTTCCGGCGCCGCCCTGTTCGGCCTCGCAACGGGCCTGCTGGTCCCGGCCGACTCCATCGTCAGCAAAATCCTCATCGGCTGGAACGCCGGTGTCTGGACTTACCTGGTCCTGATGTTCTGGCTGACCATACGCGCCAAGGCCCCGGATGTGCGTCGCATCGCCGAGATCGAGGATGAAAACGCTGGACTGGTGCTTTTCGTCGTGTGCATCGCCGCGCTGGCAAGCCTGGCCACCATCACATTTGAACTGGCGGGCAGCAAAGATCTGGATAACACACACAAATTGATGCACTACGGCTTCACAGCGCTGACGGTGATCGGCTCATGGCTGCTGATCGGGGTGATCTTTTGCGTGCACTACGCGAGGTTGTTTTACACCTGGAATGGGAAGGAGCCAGCACTGCGTTTTGCGGAAGGACTGACCACCCCCAATTACTGGGATTTTCTGTACTTCTCGTTCACCATCGGCGTGGCTGTGCAGACTTCGGATGTGGGTGTTGCGACACGGGATATTCGAAAGATTGTCCTCGCGCAGTCGCTGATTGGATTTGTATTCAATACAGCAATATTGGGATTCTCGATGAACATTGCGGCTGGCTTGTTCAGTTGAATCACTCTACGACTCCAAGCATAAAAACAGTCTATTGCATAGCTGTAATATCTGACAGTTTACAAGACAGTGAAGGTCGTCTTATATGGGTTGTCCACGCACTCTTATCTTACGATGCTGCCTGGATCTTCCCGACTCGCTAATATGGAGATTTAACTCATGCGCAGCGCGGCACTGAAAACTGGCTATAACCAAAACGACTTCATAGACGACTTCACCGCCGACCTGGAAGACGGCACGAAATTCAGAGCTTGGTATACAGAATTAAGGTCGGACACGACCCCCGGCAGGGGTGACGTATACATCGTCATTGCCTATGACCGTGAAAAGCCATTCGTACGGACCTTCACCATTGTTTTTGAAAAATCCAAGCTTGAGGCATCAACGGCTATTACTGAGTTTGATGTCGGTGCAAATGTCACTTACAACAGCTACGAAAACCAGCAGGCCCCAACTCTACAAAAAGCGACCTCGGGCACCTTGGACTATAAACTGGACATGGAAACCGATCGATTCACTGGCACCTTCACAGCTGACGTAGCTAAATCGGACGCAAGTGGAACATTTCCCTGCACCGCAACTTTCGACACCTCCTTGACTTGACAAAATAATCAAAGCCCCATCATTTATGAAGGGGCTTTTTTATAACTCGTTAACTTACTTATTCACCATTTCAATTGAAGGCCAAGCGTTGCGCCGATAGGCATTTCGATATTGTTGCCCCTCATATATTCCAGTTCCGCATGCGCCTGCCATCGATCCGACATGTTAAGCGCAACACCGCCGCCAACTTTTACACGCGAGCCTGAAAGGTCGTTATTGAATACATTATTATTCACCTGTACTTCGTTACTCTTTGAGAACTCGTGAGCTAAAGCCGCACGAACATAAGGCTGCCAGACAACTCCGTTGCGCAATTGCAAGTTTCGACCTAACGTCATACCGCCCTCGGCACGCATGGAACGGGTACGATCACCCTCGACGCTCAAGCCGTTCGCCAGGTGATAATCTTTGCCCTGGATTATTGCAGCACTGCCTTGGATATACGGTTCGATGAAATAGCCTTGATCGAATGCGAAATGGCGTCCGAATTCAATAGATCCGCTGACACCAGTGTTATCGTAATCACCCTTCGTACGATTTCCATCACTCAACCCGACTTTAGCTTCATTCTGAAAACGATTGAACTTGATCACATTATCAACGTAATAGCCTTTGGCATTATCGATCCAGGTGAGATAGGAGCCCACATAGTAACTTTTGATCGTGCCGCTGGTTCCGCGGTGCAAATTCAAGTCAGAATGACTTTGCCCGGCCATGACGCCCAACAGCCACTGTCCACCGCCTATAGGCAGCGGAGCATCTGCGCCAAGCGTGAAACCCTGCTGATCTTGTCGATAACCATCACCAAACGCGTCCGAAACATTGTACTTACTGCCATACGCCCTCCCCCACGCGCCGGATTTAGAGCGATTGAAACGCACTTCACCCATACGGCTGCGTAAAGACATAGCCTCTCCATCAAGCACAGTGATGGCAGTATTGAAAAGCGCTGTGACAGCGCGAGTAGACGGACTGACCGTCCGAGCAGTCGGATCGAGAAACCAGTCGTTGCCGCTTTCACTCTGTTTCAAGCCATAAGAAAACGCACCTAGATCGACCTCGCCATTGACGTTGGCCAATGAGAATTTGGCGTCACCGCCGGCGACATGCACAAGATCCACGGGTTGACCGCTCGGCAGCTCTGTCCCAGTTGAGGCGACCAACAAACGATGATCTCCAGTCGCTGTTCCTGTGATATTCAGCACGTCGGATTGATCTGTTGTGAAATTGACATTCATTTCAAACAGGCCACTACCAGAAAGGTTGCGCACGTCCAGTTGATTGAAGACGGTATCGGCACCGATCCTTACCGTACCGCCATTGAGCGCCAAATCGCCCACCTGACTGTTGCCCGTCATGTTCCAGCGTGACGTCGAATCGATAGTGGCGCTGGAGACATTGGTCATGACACCGGTCAATTGCGAATCCTGCTGCAGTGCTACAGAAGCAGTTGCTCCAGTATCGGCTGTCACATCTCCGGTCAACGATGCCTGGTTGAAACCAAGCGCTGCCGTACTGGTATCCGCAATCTGCACGTTGCCTATCAGGTCGCTGCGCTCCACATTGAAGTCCGCATTGCCCAGCCCCTTGACTTCAATAATGGTCCCGGAGCCACCCGTCAGCGCCGAGCCGTCGAGGACGTCGATCCGGGAGGCGGCTGCGCTGGTCCCCTGGTAATCCACGACAATTGCCGACCCGCCTTTGCCCTCAACACCTGAACCTCGCAACAGCAAATGGCTTCCAGGCAGCCCTGCACCCTCGAGTCCAAGCCTTACGCCATTCTGACCACCAAGTATCTGGCTGCCTTCCGTAGCGGAAGCCGAACCGCTCAGCAACGTTACACCATAACTGCCTGCACCGGTCCCTTCGATAGTAGAGCCCGAAAACTCTAATGTACTGAAGGCCGTTGCACGTGCTCCGCCTGTTGCCCCGCGGATCGTACTGTCACTGACCGTCACCTTCGACCCGGAATCGACGTTGATGTTGCGTCCGGCCTGGAGCCCAAGGCGATCACTCGAGATAGTGCTATTGCCAGAAATCGTCGCGGTACTGTTAGTCAGTTCAACCCCGGAACGCGCATTGCCACCTGTCACAGTGGTTCCCGCCAGGTTTACCACTGATCCAGCGGAGGCAAAGATCTGCTGAGTGGTTGCCCCTACCGCATTGACTTGAGATTGCCGAGCGACGATGCCCAGAGTCTCAGCCTGATCGATATTCAATGTCGCCTGCTGTGAAAGCTGCCAGGACTCCACGTTATCGCCTTTGGTGACTGTATGAGCCGTTCCCACCAGTCCGGCGGCGAAAGCAGACTCGCAATTCAGCAATGAGAAGCAGAACGAAGAGGTTCCAAGCCAGATAACGGTCTTGGCACGAGAGCGAAAATGTGTGGTTTTGCAAAGAGATGAAGTACTCAAATCCAATCCTCCAAATATACGTCGATGGTGATAGATCGAGTAGATCCTTCACCCAAGGCGGCGCCAAACTACCGATCCGTTACGCATTGGTATGTAGGACATGTCCGATATTGCACAATTGTTTTTTTTCCAATCGTTGCCAACTGCCGGGACAACCTGTCCCGGCAGCAATGCTGACAAACCTAAATTGTCGGAGTACCTTCGCAATAATTGTTACTTGAATTTAGTAGCGACACCTCGTTAAAAAACTCTTCAGAAGGATTTGGAGCACCCGAGATGAGTATCGAATACCAGATTTTGATATAGCCATTTGGCAACCCGGAACTGAAGGGTGGTTGAATAGGCTTGATCTTGGTCAAATAAGGCTTGACATTAAGAACGAATTCCGCCGGGCTTTCGGTGCCAAGTATGGTATAAGTGTCCCAAAACTCTGTTCCATCGATTTTTTTGGTTCCAAGCGCGTCCTCATAGCCTTCCGAATAAACCGTAACAACTGTGTCTTTCGGCATATGCGTTGCATCTATCGTCACGGTCACCGGCAACTCTCGATCAGGCCGGGTCAGATATGCGCATGATACTAGTCCATTGAACAGCCTAACTGTTGGCGCCACTAAGTCGACCTTGGCGAGATCCACCTGGACTTCAGTGTTAAGTGACTCTATGACGGCTGGACTGGTAACGCTATTTTCGATCGTCCAATATGCCTGCTTTGGACCTGGTGCCCCGATCACTGCATCAAACTCATCAGGCGTCATGGTATGAGTCAATGGGTCCGTATTACCCGCAGTCAGCGTGAAGTCAGCAACTTCCTCGCCGTTTATCCAGAATCTGGCAATGTCGCCAGTTACAGGCACCCACGTGTCGCCGGTTTTTATCATCGGTGTGCTGAATGTGATATCCGCCAAACGGTCGGAAGCGGTGATGTGGTTCTTGGTTCCCGACGCACCCTCCACGGTAACTTCTACCATGTTCGGGTTTTTGATGTCCGGAAAGCCCGGATTACTTGGGCCGGGGGCAAGTAAATTGATTTGGGAGTCGGTACCTGGCGGAGCAACTTCAGGTTCAGTTCCACGAAAAAACTTATAAGATCCAGTAATCGGCACTGCCGCGGTCGCATTATTCCAGAGCGCCAGCAATCTGCTGGTTGTGATAGGGAACTGCAGCACAGTGGCGGCACCCAAGGGGCGAGTCCCCAAACTGACTGGAAGCGTTCCATTGGTGACAGTTGCAGCAATGCGGTCGGTGTCTTGCGCATTGTCCGGGCGTTTGACATTCAAATACACCGTACCCTGCAGATCGTTGAGGTCGATTGGGTCCGGCAAGATACCCTGGGGAAACTCACAATCGTGAAAGACTGGAGGTGGGGTTCGAGAAATTTGATAATCATTGGCAACCGCTTGCTCGCTGATGTTGCCCGTCGCGTCCGTCAGCGTGTACCAAAGATATTCCCGCGCGTCTATTTTTGGCAATTCAGCACTTGGCACGTCAACTGTGTCCGCTGTTAACCGCTGAGTATGGAGCAACTTTCCAGTTCCATATGTGGAGCCTGAATACACATGAATAGTGTCGGTTGCACTATAAAACTCGTAGTTTCGATTGATACTTACTTGTAAGAACTCATTATTCTCCAGCCATGCGTCGTCGACGGTTTTATCGGGCAAATTCATGTAAACAGCTCTTTCCGGCGGAAATTTCGTACCCGTTACCTTGTCCACCTCTGGTGGATTTTTATCGATTTCTACAGTGAGCCAATTCGAGTCGTCCCAATTGCCGTTTTTTCCGTTTTGTACGCGTAACTGAAACTGCCACGTTGTTGAAGCTTTATTCACATCATCATCCACCAGCGCCGCGGTCGGCACGTCGATAAGCACTTCCGCCGGGCGGCCGGCGACTGCCCCCAAATTGTCGTCTGTAATCATGTCTTCTGTACCGCCCGGGCCCTTGCGCTGGTACAACTCATATAAATCGTTATCTTCGGGCGTCAGGATTGTTGAAGTCAGGAATTTTACCTGGGCGGTACCTGAATCAATGATTGCCTTCGGCAACAGCCTACCCGGTAGCAAGCCAACGAACTCGGGATCAGCCAAGCGCACCCCTACGTTAACGTTAGAAGTACGCAGCGCAAGGCGACTACTTTTACCAAGAGCAACAGCAGATTGCGGCTTATCGTTAAAAATCGAAGTATTCACCTTCATTTCCTCGTAGTAATTAAAAACCCAAGCCGCACCCAAGCAACTTTCTGTCGCCAACATGAGCGACATGCATGACGTAGAGGCCAAAAACCGCTTTGATTACGGCTGTGTTACAACATTTACTTCAAAGGACCGCCGCCGCAGGGCTCTGGACAACCCGACTCGACGCGGTCTATTTTGACCAGACCAGGATGTGAGGCATAAATCGGTACCCCCCGACGGATAATGGTGTATCGGGCGATAGCAGAATGCTTGTCAAACATAGGCCTTATAAAAGGATCAAACGGAATATCTATAACAAACCCCTTAACAGGTTTATCACCATCAATTATTTCCCTGAACGTATGCTGCGGAGTGAGTACAGGGGGAGATCCATTTAATGTCGCAAACCCCTGCCAGACGAGTACACACACATCCTCATGCTGGAATATATCCGCAGCCTCAGGCACTATCTCGACCTGTATTTTTTCCCCAACCCAAGGAACGGTTTTGCAATTTATATAGCCCCAAAGATCTGCATCCGGAAATGCTGGTTTACGAAGCGTGGGCTTGAGAGCGTGTACTATTGTTAGTCTACGCCGGGGCGATTCATCATCATTACCATTACGCCCCACAAGCAGATAATAAATGTCGGCAAGGCCGTCCTCTTTCATATGTTCTGCTGTGAGATCGAATTCGAACTCTGGTTTATCGTCGAGATAGGTATATCTCTCGCAGAAAATCACGTTCGTTTCTTTGTTTTGCTCCCAATAAACATAAAGCTTCGTGTAATCTTCATCTTCACCTGGAAGCGGCTTTTGTGGAAAATTTGCCCAGCGCGGTATTCTCCCTTTCGTCCCGTTAATCAAAACATCCGGCGGCACGTGGCCGTCCGGGTCTGATGAACTAATTCCATCTAATGTAAAAGGCTCCGCGGTGAGCTGATTACTCTGCTCCATGTTATCTACTCTCTGCGATAATCTGCTGTGTGCGCGTCAATGAACTCTGTGTGTTGTTTCGATTAAGCGCCGGATTCTCCCTTTTGCCTACTGTCATATCTGACAGGTCAAATGACCGTCTGTCGGAATAACAGGATGGATCACTGCAAGCGAATAAGAGAGCACTTGACGATATTTCGTTTTTCGGAGAACACTGAAACCGGTTTCAGAGCTTATCCCCGCAATATAAAAATAAGGTCTATACGCCCGTGAACGATTTCTCCGCCGCACAACGAAGCCGCGTGACCATGCTCGACGTTGCCGAACATGCCGGCGTATCCAAGGCCAGCGTCTCGCGTTTCATCGGCGATGACCGCGCCCTGCTCTCCGATGCCATAGCCCGGCGCATCGAGCAGGCGATTGATGAACTCGGCTACCGCCCCAACCAAATGGCCCGCGGCCTGAAACGCGGGCGTACGCGCCTGATCGGCATGCTTGTCGCCGATATCCGTAACCCTTATTCAATTGCCGTGATGCACGGGGTGGAAACCGCCTGCCGGGCGCACGGCTACAGCCTGGTGGTTTGCAACACCGACCGCGATGACGAGCAGGAGCGCCAGCATCTGGCGCTGTTGCGCTCGTACAACATCGAAGGGCTGATCGTGAACACACTGGGCCATCATCGAGACGAGTTGCACGAGTTGCGCCGCGAGATGCCCTTGGTGCTGGTGGATCGCAAGGTCGACGGGCTCGACAGCGACATGGTCGGGTTGAACAACTCGCAAGCAGTAGAGATGGCGCTCGCGCATCTCGAGCAACGCGGATATCGGGATCTTTTGCTGGTCACCGAACCGTATGACGGCACCAGCTCGCGGATCGAGCGGGTCAGCAGTTTTCAGGCGCAGATTGCTCAGCGCTCGACCCTGACTGGGGCGGTGCTGGAAACCGGTGATGATCTGAACCCGCAACTTCAAAGCTTTTTAAACACACCCGGTGATGGCCCGAAAGCGCTGTTTTGCGCCAATGGCGTGGCGGCGTTGGCGGCAACGCATGCGCTGCGCGCGCTGGGCGTGCGTCTATTTGAAGATGTCGGGTTGATTGCCCTGGATGATCTGGACTGGTATCCGCTGGTGGGCAGCGGAATTACCGCGCTGGCACAGCCGACGCAAGAGATTGGCGCGCGGGCGTTTGAGTGTCTGCTCAAGCGCTTGCGCGGGGATGATGAGATGGCGCGGGTGGTGGATTTTGCCCCTGTGCTGATTGAGCGGGGTTCGACCCGAGGGATTGACGGCGTCTGATCTGGCGCTTTCGCGAGCAGGCTCGCTCCCACAGGTGACCGCGTTCCAGGTGTGGGAGCGAGCCTGCTCGCGAAGGCCTGCAGAAGAACACTGCAGAACTACTTGAAATTTTTTTGAACAAAAATGAAACCGGTTTCAGAGGTCAATAGCAATGAATAAACCAGCCGTTTCCATCAGTCTGTCCAGCTACGGTGCCGAGCTTGTGCGCCAGCGTGGGCAGGATTCTTTTATCGAGATCCTCGCGGCCTCCGGCGCCAATCGCATCGAGTGGCGCGAAGAGCTACTGACCCGTGAAGATCCCGCGCAACTGGCTCAGGCTACCCAGGCGCAGGGCCTGCAAAGTATTTATTCCTCACCCACCGAACTCTGGCTCGCAGGGCAAGCGCAGCCAAATCCCGAACTGATTACCGCGCTGCAACAGGCCCAGGCATTCGGCTCGAAATGGCTGAAAGTGTCCCTCGGTTATTTCACCGACAACTCTGATTTGCAGGCACTGGCCGAGCGACTCAAGCAAAGCCCGGTTCAGTTGCTGGTGGAAAACGACCAAACCCTGCACGGCGGGCGCATCGAGCCGTTCCAGCGTTTCTTCGCCGCCGTCGAGCAGCACAACCTGCCGATCAAGATGACTTTCGACATCGGTAACTGGCACTGGCAGGATCAGTCCGCCGCCAGCGCCGCACGCGCGCTCGGCCGTCACGTCGGTTATGTGCATTGCAAAGCCGTTGCGCGCCGCGCCGACGGCAAACTGGTCGCCGTACCGCCGGCCATCAGCGACCTGCATCTTTGGGAACAACTGCTGCGGCACATGGACCAAGGCGTTATGCGCGCCGCCGAATACCCGCTGCAAGGCGATGACCTGGTGCAACTGACCCGTGAACACGTCGCCGCCCTCGCCCGCCTCGGTCAATCGCGCCTGGAGCCTGCTCATGTCTGAGATCGATATCCTTTCTTTCGGAGAAACCATGGCGATGCTGGTCGCCGAGCAGACCGGCGATCTTGCCAAGGTCGAGCAGTTTCACAAACGGATTGCCGGGGCCGACAGCAACGTCGCGATCGGCTTGTCGCGTCTGGGTTTCAACGTCGCGTGGTTGAGCCGGGTCGGCAACGATTCACTCGGACGCTTTGTGGTCGAGACGCTGGTCAAGGAAGGTCTGGATTGCAGCCACGTCGAAGTCGATAAAAACCATCCGACCGGATTCCAGTTCAAATCGCGCAACGACGACGGCAGCGACCCGCAGGTGGAATATTTCCGGCGCGGTTCGGCGGCCAGTCATTTGTCGCCGCACGCCATCAACGACAACCTGCTGAGCGCCCGCCATTTGCACGCCACCGGTATCCCACCGGCGCTCTCCGCCTCGGCGCGGGAAATGTCCCTCGAGCTGATGACCCGCATGCGCGCCGCCGGACGCAGCGTTTCATTCGACCCGAATCTGCGCCCAAGCCTGTGGGCCAGCGAGTGCGAGATGATCCGCGAGATCAACCGCCTCGCCGCCCTCGCCCACTGGGTGCTGCCGGGGTTAAGCGAGGGCCGCTTGCTCAGCGGTTTCGACGACCCGGCGGACATTGCTGCGTTCTATCTGGATCAAGGTGCGGAGGCGGTGGCGATCAAGCTCGGGCCTGAAGGCGCTTATTACCGCACGCAGCTGGATCAGGGTTTTGTCGCTGGCGTGCCGGTAAGCAACGTGGTCGATACCGTGGGCGCCGGGGATGGTTTTGCGGTGGGGATGATCAGCGCCCTGCTCGAGCATCAGAGTTTTGCCGAGGCCGTGCAGCGAGCGAACTGGATTGGCAGTCGCGCGGTGCAGAGTCGTGGCGACATGGAGGGGTTGCCGACCCGCCAAGAGTTATCGACTGAATTTGAATCCGCCTTCGCGAGCAGGCTCGCTCCCACATTTGGCATGCAATCGCCTGTGGGAGCGAGCCTGCTCGCGAAGAGGCCCGCCTGATCACCGCAAATCAATGAACCTGCTGCGACAAAAACAACAAGCTCAGGAGTCACACCGATGAAAACCGCTACCCTCGCCACCCGCCGCTGGTGGTACATCATGCCGATTGTGTTCATCACATATAGCCTGGCCTATCTCGATCGCGCCAACTACGGTTTTGCCGCCGCGTCGGGCATGGCCGAAGACCTGATGATCACACCGGGCCTGTCCTCGCTGCTCGGCGCGCTGTTCTTTCTCGGCTACTTTTTCTTCCAGGTGCCCGGCGCGATCTACGCGCAAAAGCACAGCGTGAAGAAGCTGATTTTCGTCAGCCTGATTCTCTGGGGCGGGCTCGCCACGCTGACTGGCGTGGTATCCAACGCCTATTGGCTGATCGTCATTCGCTTCATGCTCGGCGTGGTCGAAGCGGCGGTAATGCCGGCGATGCTGGTGTATCTGTGCCATTGGTTCACCCGTGCAGAACGTTCGCGGGCCAACACCTTTCTGATCCTCGGCAACCCGGTAACCATGCTGTGGATGTCGGTGGTGTCGGGCTATCTGGTGCAGCATTTCAGCTGGCGCTGGATGTTCATCATCGAAGGTCTGCCGGCAGTGTTGTGGGCGTTTATCTGGTGGCGTCTGGCCGATGATCGTCCGGCCCAGGCCAAGTGGCTCAATGAGCAGGAAAAACACGATCTGGAAAGCGCCCTCGCCGCAGAGCAGGTCGGCATCAAAGCCGTGAAGAACTACGCCGAGGCTTTCCGTTCGCCGAAGGTGATCATCCTGGCGCTGCAGTTTTTCTGCTGGAGCATCGGCGTCTACGGATTCGTTTTGTGGCTGCCATCGATCCTCAAGGCAGGCGCGCAAATGGACATGATCGAGGCTGGCTGGCTCTCGTCGCTGCCCTATCTGGCGGCGGTGCTGGGCATGCTCGCGGTGTCGTGGGGCTCGGACAAATTGCAGAAGCGCAAACGCTTCGTCTGGCCGCCGCTGCTGATCGCTTCGATTGCGTTTTATGGCTCTTACGCCTTGGGCGCCGAACATTTCTGGTGGTCGTACACGCTGCTGGTGATTGCCGGCGCCTGCATGTACGCGCCGTATGGGCCGTTTTTCGCCATCGTTCCGGAGATCCTGCCGGCCAACGTTGCCGGTGGCGCCATGGCGCTGATCAACAGCATGGGCGCGCTCGGCTCGTTCGGCGGTTCGTATCTGGTCGGCTACCTGAACAGCTCCACCGGCTCGCCCGGCGCCTCCTACCTGTTGATGAGCGGCGCGTTGCTGTTGTCGGTGGTGCTGACGATTTTCCTCAAGCCCGGCGCCAGTGATTGCGTCGTCGCCAAAGCCGCCGCCACACCGCGTGTGCCGGCGCATTCCTGAAAGGACTTTTGCCATGAAAAAACAGGTCGTGCTGTACAAGAAACTTTCGCCCGCGCTAATGGCGCGCCTGCAAGAGCAGTTTGACGTAACGCTGATCGAAAGCCTCGACGCCGATGGCCTCATGCAGTTGCGCGATGCCCTGCCCCGCGCCCACGGTTTGCTCGGCGCCAGCCTGAAACTGGATGCGGCGTTGCTGGATCTGGCGCCGCAACTGGAGGCGATTGCCAGCGTCTCGGTGGGTGTCGACAACTACGACATCGAGTATCTGAATCGGCGCAAGATTCTGCTGACCAACACTCCCGACGTGCTCACCGAAACCACCGCCGACACCGGTTTCGCCCTGATCCTCGCTGCCGCGCGGCGTGTGGTTGAACTGGCGAATATGGTCCGTGGCGGGCAGTGGAGCCGCAATATCGGCCCGGCGCATTTCGGCACCGATGTGCATGGCAAGACGCTGGGCATCATCGGCATGGGCCGCATCGGCGAAGCCTTGGCCCAGCGTGGGCATTTTGGTTTCGGCATGCCGGTGATCTACCACAGTCAGTCGCGCAAGCCGGCGGTCGAGGAGCGGTTCGCTGCGCAATATCGCAGCCTCGAAGAGTTGCTCCAGCAGGCCGATTTCATTTGCCTGACTTTGCCTCTGACGGCGCAGACCGAACGTTTGATCGGCGCGGAACAATTTGCGCTGATGCGGCCGGAAAGCATTTTCATCAATATCTCGCGGGGCAAAGTGGTCGATGAGGTGGCGATGATCGAGGCGTTGCGCAGCAAGCGCATTCGCGCGGCGGGGCTGGATGTGTTCGAGCGCGAGCCGTTGAATCATGATTCGCCATTGTTGCAGTTGAGCAATGTTGTGGCCACGCCGCACATGGGCTCGGCGACCCATGAGACGCGGGAAGCAATGGCGCGGTGTGCGGTGGAGAATCTGCTGGCGGCGTTGAACGGACAGCGGCCGGCGAATCTGGTGAATCCTCTAAACTGATCGTTCCCACGCTCTGCGTACTGATCGTTCCCACGCTCAGCGTGGGAATGCAGCCCGGGACGCTCCGCGTCCCTTCCGAAAGCTGGAACGCGGAGCGTCCCTAGAGGCATTCCCACGCGGAGCGTGGGAACGATCAGCAAGGCGCCGGGGCAGGCAATGCAAGACCCTCAGGCACTGCGCGCCTGCAACAGCTGCACCGCACACAACGCAATCCGCGCGCAGGCATCCGCCAGTTTGACCCGATCTACCACCAGACCGATGCGAATATGCCCCGCCGCGCTCGGCCCGAACGCTTCGCCGGCCAGCACAGACACGCCATAACCTTCCAGCAAGCGCTCGGCAAACGCCTGAGCGCCAAGGCCAGTCTGGCGCACATCGACCATCACGAACATGCCGCCATCCGGGCGAATCGGCTGCAACCCAGGGCAACCGTACAAACGTTCGCAAACCAGATCGCGGCGCAAGCGATACTCCTCGCGCATCTGAGAGACTTCCGGCAGATCGCTTTGCAGCGCCACTTGCGCGGCCTTCTGTACGAAATCCGGCAGACCGAAGAGCATGCTCAGCGACAGATTCACCAGATGCTCGGCCAAGGGTTTCGGGCCGATCATCCAGCCGATGCGCCAACCGGTCATCGCATGAGATTTCGACAGACTGTTGATCGTTGCGGTGCGCTCGGCCATGCCCGGCAGGCTCGCCGGGCTGATGTGCTCGCCTTCATATAACAGCTCGCTGTATACCTCATCGCTGATCAGCCACAGGTCATGGCGAATGCACAGCGCCGCCAGTTCCTGCCAGATCAGCAAAGACAAACTCGCGCCGCTGGGGTTGTTTGGACTGTTGAGCAGCATGGCGCGAGTTCGCGGGGTAATGCGCGCGGAGACATCGGCCGGGTCGACACGAAAACCGTTTTCCGGGCGCACCGGCACCGCAATTACCTTGGCACCGCAGGCGCCAAACACACCTTCGTAAGTGACGTACATCGGCTCAGCGACGATCACTTCGTCACCCGGATCAAGCAGACACTGCGCCACCGAATACACCGCGCATTGCGCGCCGGGCAGGACAATCACCTGATCAGGATCAACCCGTTGACCACTGCGCTGGCGATGACGCTCGGCAATCAGCCTGCGCAGCTCGAACCGACCACGCACATCGGCGTAATGGGTGTCGCCGGCCAACAGGCTATCGATCGCGCCATGGACGATCGGCAACGGCGTATCGAAATCCGGATCGCCGACGCTCAACAACAAAACATCTACGCCCTCGGCGCGCAGTTCCAGCGCTCGGTCGTGAATCTGCCAGGCAGCGGCACCCTCCCCGGCAATTCGTTGGGTCAAGGCTGAATAGCGCATGTACGTCTCCTGTTAGCGCGGTTTCCAGCCTTCACCGTATCTCAAATCACGAAACGCGCCACCATGGCGTTCAAATCCACCGCCAGCCGCGACAGTTCGTGGGTCGCGGCGCTGGTCTGGTTGGCGCCGGCGGCCGATTGCGTGGCGAGGTCGCGGATGTTGACGAGGTTGCGATCGACTTCGCGGGAGACTTGCGCCTGCTCTTCCGAAGCGCTGGCGATAACAAGGTTGCGTTCGTTGATCTGGTGAATAGATTGCGTGATCTGCTCCAGCGCCACACCGGCAGCGCGGGCCATTTCCAGCGTGGACTGAGTGCGCTGATTGCTTTGCTGCATCGACGAAACCGCTTCACCGGTACCGTTTTGAATGCCGGCGACCATTTTTTCGATTTCCTGAGTCGACTGCGCGGTGCGATGCGCCAAGGCGCGCACTTCGTCCGCCACCACGGCGAAACCACGGCCAGCCTCGCCGGCACGCGCCGCTTCAATTGCAGCGTTGAGCGCCAAGAGGTTGGTCTGCTCGGCGATGGCCCGAATCACGTCCAGCACCTTGCCGATGTCACGACCTTGCGCGGCGAGGCCTTCGATCATCTGCGCGGTGTTCTGCACGTCGTGAGTCATGGTCTGGATCGCGTCGACGGTTTTCACCACCTGATCGCGACCTTCGCGGGCGGCGTGGGTCGACTGGTTTGACGCTTCGGAAGTCGACACGGCGTTGCGCGCCACCTCTTCCACCGCAGCGGTCATCTCGTTGACGGCGGTGGCGGCCTGTTCGATTTCGTTGTTCTGCTGCTGCAGGCCGCGCGACGCTTCTTCGGTGACGGCGCTGAGTTCTTCGGCAGCGGCGCCCAGTTGCGTGGCGGAACCGGCGATCTGCTCGATGGTTTTGCGCAGGTTGGTCTGCATCGCCGCCAGGGCTTCGAGCAGGCGCGCCGGTTCGTCCTTGCCGTCGACTTCGATGGCTTTGCTGAGGTCACCGTCGGCAATGGTTTGCGCAGCGAGCACGGCGCGGTTGAGCGGCGTGACGATGCTGCGGGTCAGCAACCAGGCGAGCAACACGGTGGCCAGCGCCGCAATCACGGCGACGATGATGATCCCGGTGATGGCGCTGTCATAGTTATCACCGGCCTTGGTGGCCGCCGCTCTGGCCCCGGCGGTATTCATGCCGATCAGCTTGTTGAGCTGCTCGCCCATCTGATCGGTGCCTTCCTTGATGCGCGTGTTGATCAACGCACGCATCGCTTCCAGATCGCCCTTGCGCGATAGCTCAATCATCTGATTCTGCGCTTGCAGGTAGTTGTCGAGGGTTGTCGAAAACGTCTGAAAAACGGCGTGCTCTTCAGGACCTGCCGGCAACGCAGCGTAGCTGGCTTGCGCTTTGCGCACCTTGTCGACCAGCACCGCGATGCGGGTTTCTGCCTCTTGCAAGCTGGCCGGCTCGCGATTGACCAGCACACGGAACGACAAGATGCGCATGCGCAGGACGTTCTCCGTGACCACACTGAGGTGGGTCACGCTTGGCAATTGGTTGGTGTCCATGTCGACCGACGCCTGACGAATGACCGTCATGCGGCTGACGGCGAACACGCCGAGGACAATCACCAGCAAGGCGATAAAGGCAAAACCGAGGAAAGCACGGGGCGCGATATTCAGATTACGCAGGGACATGGTCGGACTCTCGAAAGAAAGAAACTGCGAGCGTCCATGCCGTGAGCACTGGCCCATAGCGGGCGACAGTCCGGCAGCACTGAGTTGTGGTTTTGTGTGCGCCTGACCGTTGTATCGGCCAGGCTTGAGGAAGGTTTCGGGTCGGCGGTAAATATTTTTCAGGCTGAGGCGAGTTGCCAGACCCGGGCGATGTCGGTGGCGCGTTCACGCAGCAGGCGCGGGGCTTCGGCGCAGGCCTGTTCCAGAGTCATCGGTCCGCTGGTCACGGCGAACGCGGCGTCGATGCCGTGTTGATAGAGCGCCTGATAGCCCTCGCCCAAGGTCCCGGCAATCACAATCACCGGCACGGCGTATTGTTTGGCAACTCGCGCGACACCGAACGGCGTTTTGCCGCGCAGGGTCTGCGCATCGAAGCGGCCTTCGCCGGTAATCACCAGATCCGCACCTTTGACCGCGTCAGCGAGCCCGACCAGTTCCGCCACCACCTCGACGCCAGCCTGAAACTGCGCGCCGAGAAAAGCCTTGGCGGCAAATCCCAGACCACCCGCCGCACCGCTGCCCGGTTCATCGCGCACGTCCTTGCCCAATGCTTGCGCGCAAAGCTCGGCGAAGTGCCCCAGCGCGTGGTCGAGCTGCTCAACCTGCGCGGGCGATGCGCCCTTCTGCGGGCCGAAAATGGCCGACGCGCCGTGGGGGCCGCAGAGCGGATTGTTAACATCAGCGGCGATGTCGAAACGCACATTGGCCAGACGCGGATCAAGTCCATTCAGATCCAGCCGCGCCAGTTGCGCCAAGGCCAGGCCACCGGGCACCAACGGCTGATTTTGCCCATCCAGTAACTTCACGCCCAACGCCTGCATCGCCCCGGCACCGCCGTCATTGGTCGCACTGCCGCCAATTGCCAGAATCACCCGCTGCGCGCCGGCGTCCAGCGCTGCACGAATCAACTCACCGGTACCAAAAGTGCTGCTGATGCACGCATCGCGCTGCCCCGGTGGGACCAATTGCAGTCCACTGGCCTCGGCCATTTCGATGATCGCGGTGTGGTTGTGCGGCAGCCAACCCCAAGCAGCATCGACCGGTGCGCCCAACGGGCCGCGCACGCGGGTGCGGCGCAATTCACCTTCGCAGGCTGCGAGAATCGACTCGACCGTGCCTTCGCCGCCATCGGCCATCGGGCATTTGATCAGCGTCGCCTGCGGCCAGACCTGCGCCAGTCCGAGGGCAATGGCTTCGGCAACGCCTTGGGCACTCAGGCTGTCCTTGAACGAGTCGGGGGCGATGACGATCTTCATGGGAATTCTCCGGTTGCAGTGGCATTCATGCTGCCAGTCGGCATGCGCCTTGACGCCGGTCGGGTGCACAAGTGGCGTCGGCGTTTATTGTTCATTTCCACAAAAGACTTGCGTTGGATGTTCCGGCCCCTTCGCGAGCAGGCTCGCTCCCACAGTGGCATGCATTTCTAATGTGGGAGCGAGCCTGCTCGCGAAGAGGCCCCGAAATACACCGATCAATTCGGATCAGTCTGCGGCAACAGCTGCACCCCCAGGTACAACGCCAGCATCCCGTCCAGCTTCAATGGATCAACCCCGCTCAGCTCGGCAATCCGTTCCATGCGATAGCGCAGGCTGTTGCGATGGATACCCAGCGCTTCGGCACAGGCCTGGCTCTGCCCGTCGTGCTCGCACCAACTGCGCAGGGTCGCCAGCAACTGGCCGTTGCTGTCCTTGGCGATGACCTTGCGCAGCGGTTTGAGCAACTCGTCCAGCGCATCATCGTTGCGATGCCGCCACAGCATGACCGGCAAGCGATAACGATTGAGCGTCAGCAGTCTCGAATTCGGCAGCACGTCACGACCATACGCCAGCAAGTCGCCGACCCGTCGATAACAGCGGCGCAACCCGGCCAGGCCATCCGCCTGCCCGCCGACGGCGATGCGCAGAATCTTCCAGCCGAGGCCATCGAGTTTTTCCAGCAGGCGATCGTGCTCGACGTTCTGGCTCGCCGGGCGACACCACAACAGCGAAGACTTCGCCGAACTCACACACCAACTGTCGGGATAACGCGAGGTCAGCCACGCACTCAGGGCCTCGACGGTTTGCCCCGGGCCGTGCTCAAGCCCCAGTTCAAACAGATATGGCACCCGCGTCAGTTGCGGCTTGAGTCCCAACTGTTGCGCCTCATCGACCAGACGCGGCGAGTCCCCCGACTCGCTCAACAGCAACGCCAGCAGATCATCGCAGCGCTGCCGTCGCCACTGCTGCTCGGCCTGCTGGTTGCGCTGGCCGACCAGCATTTCGGCGGTCATGCGCACCAGCTCGGCGTAGGTGCGCAATTGCTCCGGCTCGCCAGTGATGCCAAGCACGCCGATCAAGCGCTGATCGAGCAACAGCGGCAGGTTGATGCCCGGTTGCACGCCTTTGAGGTGCACCGCCGTCTGCGCATCGATTTCCACCACGCGCCCGTTGGCCAGCACCAGTTGCGCGCCTTCATGCCGGGTGTTGATGCGCTCCGGTTCACCGCTGCCGAGGATCAGGCCCTGACTGTCCATGACATTGACGTTGTACGGCAAAATGGCCATGGCCCGGTCGACGATGTCCTGGGCAAGGTCGTGATCGAGTTCGAACATAGCGGCGGCAATCCTTCATTTCAGGCACGGACGGTTGTTCAGCCGCACAGGGTCTGGCGGCAAACCCTGTGCTCAGGCACAAAGACAATCCGGCCAAAGGTGGCCGAGACTCTCAGGGCGATCAACGTTACCCTTTGCATCGCAAAAAATCATAATAAAGAGAGAGCCGCTATGTCGCAGAGCGCCGCAGCTACCCAGACCATCGACGACGGTAAAAACGCCGTCTACAAACGCATCACCCTGCGTTTGATTCCCTTCATTTTCATCTGCTACCTGTTCAACTACCTCGACCGGGTCAACGTCGGCTTCGCCAAATTGCAGATGCTCGACGCACTGAAATTCAGCGAAACCGTATATGGCCTCGGCGCCGGCATCTTCTTCATCGGTTACGTGCTGTGCGGCGTGCCGAGCAACCTCGCACTTACCCGCTTCGGTCCTCGGCGCTGGATTGCCTTGATGATGATCACCTGGGGCACGCTGTCGACCTGCCTGTTGTTCGTCACCACTCCGACCGAGTTCTACACCCTGCGCTTTTTCACCGGTGCGGCTGAGGCGGGTTTCTTCCCGGGCGTCGTGCTGTATCTCTCGCAGTGGTTCCCGACCTTCCGCCGTGGCCGGATCATGGCGTTGTTCATGTCGGCGATCCCCGTCTCCGGTCTGCTCGGCAGCCCGTTTTCCGGCTGGATCCTTAACCACTTCGCCGCCGGCCAAGGTGGCCTGGCCGGTTGGCAGTGGATGTTCCTGCTGCAAGGCATTCCGACCGTGATCCTTGGTGCGCTGGCATATTTCCTGTTGAGCGACAGCTTTGCCAACGCCAAATGGCTGACCGCCCACGAACGTTCGGTGCTCGAAGCCGACCACGCCGAAGACCTCGCCAACAAACCGAAAACCGCCACCGACTCGCTGCTTGCGGTGTTCAAGAATCCTGCGATCTGGGCCTTCGGCCTGATCTATTTCTGCATCCAGAGCGGCGTGTACGCGATCAACTTCTGGCTGCCGTCGATCATCAAGAACCTCGGCTTCAGCGATAACCTGGTGATCGGCTGGCTGAGTGCGATTCCGTATCTGCTCGCGGCGGTGTTCATGCTGGTCGTCGGCCGCTCGGCGGACTTGCGCAAGGAGCGCCGCTGGCACTTGGTGGTGCCGATGCTGATGGGCGCGATCGGGCTGGTGATCGCAGTGAACTTTGCGGCCAATCCGACGATTGCGATTCTCGGCCTGACCATCGCGACCATGGGCGCACTGACTGGTCTGCCGATGTTCTGGCCGGTGCCGACCGCCATGCTGAGCGCGGGCGCGGCGGCTGGCGGTCTGGCGCTGATCAACTCGATGGGGCAGATGGCCGGGTTCCTCAGCCCGTATCTGGTGGGTTGGGTCAAGGACAGCACTGGCTCGACGGATGCGGCGTTGTATGTGCTGGCGGCGGTGATCGTTGGCGGGAGTCTGCTGGCGTTGCGGATGACGCGGACGTTGCGGGCTTAATCAGAAGCGCAGATCAAAAGATCGCAGCCTTCGGCAGCTACTGTGGAATGCGTTCCCTGTAGGAACTGCCGAAGGTTGCGATCTTTTGCGTTTAAGCGGTGCAATTATGCATAGCGCCAGTCGACGCAACATCTATGCTGACTCTGCCGGCCGCTTCGCGCCCAGGCTCGCTCCCACAGGATTTGTGGCTCCTGGATGTGGGAAATAATGAGCATCCGCTCAATATTCAACACAAAAACCACGTATCCTGCGCGCCCCGTTCAACCATCACGTCGCGAGGACAGTTTGTCTAAAGGTATCGCTCTATCGGTTTCAGCCTCGGTGCTGTTTGCCGTCATGTATTACTACACGTCGCTGCTGACGCCTCTGAGCGGCGTGGAAATCTTCGGCTGGCGCATGCTCCTGACCGTGCCGTGCATGACCGTGTTCATGCTGGTTTCCGGGGAATGGCGGCGGGTGCTGGAGCTGTTCCGATTGATGGCAGCCAGGCCGAAGCTGATCGCCGGGCTGCTGGTTTCTTCCGCCCTGCTCGGGGTTCAGCTGTGGCTGTTCATGTGGGCACCGCTCAATAACTACAGCCTGGATGTATCGCTGGGTTATTTCCTCTTGCCACTGGCTATGGTGCTCACCGGGCGGATTGCCTATGGCGAGAGCCTGTCTTACCTGCAGAAAATCGCCGTATTTTTTGCCAGCCTCGGCGTGTTGAACGAGTTGTATCAGGTGGGTGGTTTTTCCTGGGCGACACTGGTGGTCGTGGTCGGTTATCCGCTGTACTTCGTACTGCGCAAATACCTGAAAACCGACAATTTGGGTGGCCTGTGGGTCGACATGACCCTGATGCTGCCGGTCGCCTACTGGTTTGTGCAGGGCGGCGAACAGGGCCTGGCCGTGTTCGATCAATATCCAGGACTGATGTGGCTGATTCCGCTGCTCGGCCTGATCAGTGCGTCCGCGCTGGTGGTGTACATCATCGCCAGCCGCCTGCTGCCGTTCAGTCTGTTTGGTTTGTTGAGTTATGTTGAACCGGTGTTGTTGCTTGCGGTGGCGTTGTTGCTGGGAGAAAGCATCGAGTCGGGCGAGTGGCTGACTTACATCCCGATCTGGCTGGCGGTTGTGGTGCTGGTGTTCGAAGGCTTCAAGCATTTGACGCGCCAACGACGCTCTTGAATGCAACACAAGACAAATGTGGGAGCGAGCCTGCTCGCGAAGTCGTCAGACCAGTCAACATGACTGTTGAATGAAAGTCCGCATTCGCGAGCAGGCTCGCTCCCACAGGTTTTGTATGAAGCAAAAAAATCCCGGCCCTGCATTTCTGCAGGCCGGGATTTTTTCATTTCGGATTACTCGGTGGTCAGCACACCACGACGCACCTGGTCACGCTCGATCGATTCGAACAGAGCCTTGAAGTTGCCCTCGCCGAAACCGTCGTCGCCCTTGCGCTGGATAAACTCGAAGAACACCGGCCCCATCAGGGTTTCCGAGAAGATCTGCAGCAGCAGACGCTTGTCGCCCTGCTCCGAGGCACCGTCGAGCAGGATGCCGCGTGATTGCAGCTGATCGACCGGCTCGCCGTGGTTCGGCAGGCGACCTTCAAGCATTTCGTAGTAGGTGTCCGGCGGCGCGGTCATGAAGCGCATGCCGATTTTCTTCAACTGATCCCAGGTCTTGATCAGGTCGTCGGTGAGGAACGCAACGTGCTGGATGCCCTCGCCGTTGAACTGCATCAGGAACTCTTCGATCTGCCCGGCGCCCTTGGACGACTCTTCGTTGAGCGGGATGCGGATCATGCCATCCGGTGCGGTCATGGCTTTCGAAGTCAGACCGGTGTACTCGCCTTTGATGTCGAAGTAACGGATTTCACGGAAGTTGAACAGCTTCTCGTAGAAGTTCGCCCAGTAGGCCATGCGACCGCGATAAACGTTGTGGGTCAGGTGATCGATGATCTTCAGGCCGGCGCCAACCGGGTTGCGATCAACACCTTCGATAAACACGAAGTCGATGTCGTAGATCGAGCTGCCTTCGCCGAAACGGTCGATCAGATACAGTGGCGCGCCGCCGATGCCTTTGATCGCCGGCAGGTTAAGCTCCATCGGACCGGTTTCGATGTGGATCGGCTGAGCGCCGAGTTCGAGTGCGCGGGAATAGGCCTTCTGCGAATCCTTCACGCGAAACGCCATGCCGCAAACGGACGGGCCGTGTTCGGCGGCGAAGTACGAGGCGACGCTGTTGGGTTCGTTATTGAGGATCAGGTTGATTGCGCCCTGACGATAGAGGTGCACGTTCTTGGAACGGTGGGTCGCGACTTTGGTGAAGCCCATGATCTCGAAGATCGGCTCCAGCGTGCCGGGAGTCGGCGCTGCGAACTCGATGAACTCAAAGCCCATCAGGCCCATTGGGTTGTCGTATAAATCTGCCATGGTGACGCCTCATCATTTCTTATCAATTAACCAGGGTTATTTGTCAGGAAAGTGATGTAGAGGGAGGCGCACAGGAGATGCCACGCACGCTGCGCGCGAGGAAGTCTCCGTAGATCAGTTGGAACCCGAATATCTTCATTGTCGACCCAAGGCTCTTGCGGGCGAGGCTTCTGCTGCCAGAAGACGATTATTATTGTATGCGTAAATCGATTCTACACAGCGTAACGGGACCTGTCTGCCCTCTGTATAAAATCCGCTTTTTTTCGCACGGCGCAAGAGCCATCTGCGATCTATTCTCCCCTCTGGCTCAATTGTCTATCGGGCCGGACTTCGACTCCACAGGATGTGTCCATGCCGCTGACCCGCAGACCCCGCCGCAAACGCAGGACCCGCATCGTCGTGACTGTGCTCAGCGGTCTGCTGCCGATCGTACTGGGCAGTGGGATTCTTTATATGCAGGCAGAACGCACACTGCAGCAAAGTGCCGAGGAAACGGCCGAACAAGCGCTGCGACAGTTCGATCTGATGCTCGATAACACGGCAGAAGCCGCTCGGGTCCTGCTGCCGCTTGCCGGGAAAAATTGCGAAGAGGTGAAACTGGCCCTGCGCGAACAAGTGACCCGCCGCCCCTTCGTGCGCTCGACCAATCTGGTCTGGGACAACAATCTCTACTGCAGCTCACTCTTCGGGGCGTTCCAGGAAGCCGTCAATGCCGGGGACTATCATCAAGGCAAACTGTGGTTGATGAACGGCAATCCGGTGACGCCTGATACGGCATTGTTGATCTACCGTATCAGCGACGGTCGCGGTGGCGCATTGACCACTCTGGATGGCTATCACTTGAGCAACATCCTGCGCCTGATCGGCCGCCAGACATTACTGACGTTGCAAGTGGGCGATAACGGGCTGTCCGCCGACGGCAAAGTTCATCAGGGATCACTGCCTGCCCCGCCGGTCGCGCACAGCCTGCTGGAATCCGAGCGTTACGGCTTCAAAGTGTCGGCGGGTTTCCCCAAGGGCGAAGTCCGGCGTTACATGGCGGCTGAATACCCTCCGCTGTTCAGTCTGTTGATTTTCTTCGGTGCAATTTCCGGTGCCATTGGCCACTTCGTTCAGAAGCGATCGACCTCGCCCAGCCACGAAATGATGCGCGCACTTGAGGCCGGGGAATTCATTCCTTACTTCCAGCCCGTGGTTCACGGTGACAGCAAGCAGTGGTCGGGCGCTGAAGTGCTGATGCGCTGGAATCACCCGAAAGAGGGGCTGGTACGCCCGGATCTGTTCATACCATTTGCCGAGCACTCAGGCCTGATCGTGCCGATGACCCGCGCTCTGATGCAACAGACTGCGGCCCTGCTGGGACCACTTTCTGTGAACTTCGCCAAGCCTTTCCATATCGGCATCAACATCAGCGCCAGCCACTGCCAGGATCTGGAACTGGTCGAGGATTGTCGTGACCTCCTGGCGGCATTTGCGCCAGGCAGCGTCGAACTGGTGCTGGAATTGACGGAGCGCGAACTGATCGAGCCGAGCGACATCACGCTTCACTTGTTTGAGCAATTGCACGCACTTGGAGTGAAAATCGCAATCGACGACTTTGGTACCGGACACTCGAGCCTTGGTTATCTGCGCACCTTCAACGTCGACTTTCTAAAGATCGATCAGAGCTTCGTGGCCATGATCGGTGTAGACGCGTTATCGAGGCATATTCTCGACTCCATCATTGAACTGTCGGCCAAACTGGACTTGGGCATTGTTGCCGAAGGTGTCGAAACTCAGGCCCAGGCGGATTACCTGACCGAGCATAACGTTAACTTTTTGCAGGGCTATTTGTACGGTAGACCGATGCCTGGCGCTGATTTCCTCGAAGCATTAACTCATCATTAAATCGCCGACACTGCCCGCCGAACAACCGCACCAAATTGATACAAAAAGTCATTGTTGTTACATGGCGACAACATCAGGATTTACTCTTGTCGCATTAACTACTACAATTTTTTCAACCTGAGCCAGACTGGCAGGTGAGCCAATTATCACCGAGTCGCTTCCAGGCTCTTGGCTTATAGCTTTGTTTGCGGTTGGTATCAGCCAAACACACTATTGGAGTAAAGATATTGTCCAGACTCGCTGAATTTCGCGCAGCTGAAAAGGCCCTTCAGGAACAGCTCAAACAGCTGGAATCGCTGAAGAATGATGCCGGGCTGAAGAAAGAAATCGAATTCGAAGAAAAGCTCCAGGGACTGATGAAAACCTATGGCAAAGGCCTGAAAGACATCATCGCCATCCTTGATCCAAACCCGGCAAAGTCCGGTCTGCAGCAGTCCGCAGCACCCAAGACCCGCCGCGCCCGCGTGGTCAAGGTTTATCAGAACCCGCACACTGGTGAGCTGATCGAAACCAAGGGCGGCAACCATCGCGGTCTGAAAGCCTGGAAAGAGCAGTACGGTGCAGCCACCGTGGATTCATGGTTGCGCGGTTAATCTGACGCCAACAAAAAGCCCTGCCTGATGCAGGGCTTTTTTATTGACAATATCTAACAAATGAAATGATTTTCATCGAACAAGTTGGAAATTTGTGTAACGCTTCTGAATCATCAGGCTAAACATTTTGCTGCGCGATGTTACCTCGAGCGCATGATCAAACTATGTGCTTAATCCTTTCCGGCAAGCGAACTGCTGCGAGTTAGTACGAACGTTTATAATTTCAGGCTGTTGCGCGCCGCTTCTATATCGTCGGCGCTCGCCTTATAAACCTCGGCCTGACCGGCATATGAAAGTACGTAAGCCTTGTCTGTTTCCACAGCTGCCACCAACGTTTGTGATAATACGTGTCGACCGTTCTCGGTGACCGTGCAGGTCGTCTCCAGCCCGGACAATGAGCCGAGCGCAGCCGGATGAATTCTGTTGCAGACGCTCTGATAACCACTGCGGAAAAAATCCTTCTGGATCGATTTGCGCATTTCCAGCAGCACGCCTTGCAAATTGACCTGATGCCCCGCCTCCACTTGCGTCATGGTCAACTCCATCACCATCACCTGATTGCCATCAGCATCGAGCTTCACCGCCCGTTGCCGCGAGACTGGCGGCGCGGTTTCCGGCAATGCTTCAACCTCCCAGCCCGTCGGCCAAGTGATACTTGGTTCGGCCATTACGGGTAAAACCACAGCCGACGACAAAGCAAAAAAAACAAACACGGATTTCAACAGTCGGATCATTGCCGGACGCACTCATGGATAGAAAGCAAAGTCTGAGCTCCGCCTTCGCGCAGGGCAAGCCCGCCTTGCATTTGGCGATGCCGGCCGGCATGCGTATCATTGCGCCCATTCACTCGCCCATTGTTATTGGAGGGCCCATGAGCCTCAACGAACTGAACACTTTCCCCGGCGTGACTGCCGCGCCAGACAGCGCAACCCGCAACTTCGTGTTCAACCACACCATGCTGCGCGTGAAGGACATCACCAAGTCGCTGGATTTCTACACCCGCGTACTGGGTTTCTCGCTGGTCGAGAAGCGTGATTTCCCGGAAGCCGAGTTCAGCCTGTACTTCCTCGCGCTGGTCGATAAATCACAGATCCCGGCCGACGACGCTGCGCGTACCGAATGGATGAAATCGATCCCGGGCATTCTCGAACTGACCCACAACCACGGCACCGAAAACGATGCCGACTTCGCCTATCACGACGGCAACACCGATCCGCGTGGCTTTGGCCACATCTGCATTTCGGTGCCGGACATCGTCGCAGCGTGTGCACGCTTTGAAGAGCTGGGTTGCGATTTCCAGAAGCGTCTGACCGATGGCCGGATGAAGAGCCTGGCATTTATCAAGGATCCGGATGGTTACTGGGTTGAAATCATTCAGCCTGCGCCGCTGTAAAAGCTGAAAGCCCCTCACCCTAGCCCTCTCCCAGAGGGAGAGGGGACTGATTGCGGGATGTTGGAGAATTACGCCGACTTGAACGATTGGCGGTGAATCCATAATCGACCGGCTCTCTCAGGTCGATGGATGACTTCAGACACCTCGGTCGGCTCCCTCTCCCTCGGGAGAGGGCTGGGGTGAGGGGTGGCTTTCCACGCGCAATAAAAAACCCATGATCGCTCATGGGTTTTTTCGTTTTCGACCTGGCAGTTACGCCGGGGCCGAAGTCCGGATCAAGTGATCGAACGCACTCAGCGAAGCCTTGGCGCCCTCGCCCACTGCGATCACGATCTGCTTGTACGGCACAGTCGTCACGTCGCCCGCTGCAAAGATCCCCGAGATCGAAGTCTCGCCACGGTTGTCGACAATGATCTCGCCACGCGGCGACAGCTCGATGGTGCCCTTCAGCCAATCGGTGTTCGGCAGCAGACCGATCTGTACGAAGATGCCTTCCAGCTCAACCGTACGCAGCTCATCTGTGGTGCGATCCTTGTAACGCAGGCCGTTGACCTTCTCGCCATTGCCGGTGACTTCAGTGGTTTGCGCACTGGTGATCACCGTGACGTTCGGCAGGCTGTTCAGCTTGCGTTGCAGCACGGCATCGGCACGCAGTTGCACGTCGAATTCCAGCAGCGTTACGTGCGACACGATACCCGCCAGATCGATGGCTGCTTCAACGCCGGAGTTACCGCCGCCGATCACCGCCACGCGCTTGCCTTTGAACAGCGGGCCGTCGCAGTGCGGGCAGTAAGCCACGCCCTTGTTGCGGTATTCCTGCTCGCCCGGAACGTTCATTTCGCGCCAGCGTGCGCCGGTCGCCAGGATCACGCTCTTGGCTTTCAGCGTTGCACCGCTGGCGAAGTGGACTTCATGCAGCTCACCGTTCTTGCCCGGGATCAGCTTGTCGGCGCGTTGCAGGTTCATGATGTCGACGTCGTACTGCTTGACGTGTTCTTCCAGCGCCGTGGCCAGTTTCGGCCCTTCGGTTTCCTGCACGGAAATGAAGTTCTCGATGGCCATGGTGTCGAGCACCTGACCGCCAAAGCGCTCAGCCGCGACACCGGTGCGGATGCCTTTACGCGCAGCATAAATGGCCGCCGAAGCACCAGCGGGGCCGCCACCAACAACCAGCACGTCAAAGGCTTCCTTGGCGCTGATTTTCTCGGCCTGACGCTCAATCGCGCCAGTGTCGAGTTTGGCGAGGATTTCCTCCAGGCCCATGCGGCCCTGGCCGAAGTTCTCGCCGTTGAGGTAAATGCTCGGCACGGCCATGATCTTGCGATCGTTGACTTCGTCCTGGAACAGCGCGCCGTCGATGGCGACATGGCGGATGTTCGGGTTGAGCACGGCCATCAGGTTCAGCGCCTGGACGACGTCCGGGCAGTTCTGGCAAGACAGCGAGAAGTAAGTCTCGAAGCTGAACTTGCCTTTGAGCGAGCGAATCTGCTCGATGACTTCAACGCTGGCCTTCGACGGGTGGCCACCGACTTGCAGCAGGGCCAGCACCAGCGAGGTGAATTCGTGGCCCATTGGAATGCCGGCGAAACGCAGGCTGATGTCGGCTCCAGGGCGATTGATCGAGAACGATGGCTTGCGGGCATCGTCACCGCTGTCGATCAGAGTAATTTGACTCGAAAGACTGGCAACGTCTTTCAGCAGGTCCAGCATTTCACGGGATTTCGCACCGTCGTCGAGGGATGCAACGATCTCGATCGGTTGGGTGACCCGTTCCAGGTACGATTTCAACTGGGCTTTAAGATTGGCGTCCAACATACGGGCGATTTCCTTTATTTGAGGCGAAAAAAAGCCCGAGCGAATCTCGCCCGGGCATTTTTATTGGGCGGTGCAGCTAACTTAAGAAGGTGCGGCGTGCCGCCCTGCGTTGCATGTCACAGACTTAGATCTTGCCGACCAGGTCCAGCGACGGAGCCAGAGTGGCCTCGCCTTCTTTCCACTTGGCCGGGCAAACTTCGCCTGGGTGTGCAGCGACGTACTGAGCAGCCTTGATCTTGCGCAGCAGCTCGGAAGCGTCACGGCCAACGCCGCCATCGTTCAGTTCAACGATTTTGATCTGGCCTTCAGGGTTGATCACGAAGGTACCACGGTCAGCCAGACCAGCTTCTTCGATCAGCACGTCGAAGTTGCGCGAGATGACGTGGGTCGGGTCGCCGATCATGGTGTATTCGATTTTGCCGATGGCTGGCGAAGTGTTGTGCCAGGCAGCGTGAGCAAAGTGGGTGTCGGTCGAAACGCTGTAGATTTCCACGCCCAGCTTCTTGAACTCAGCGTAGTTGTCGGCCAGGTCTTCCAGCTCGGTTGGGCAAACGAAAGTGAAGTCGGCTGGGTAGAAGAACACTACGGACCACTTGCCTTTCAAGTCAGCATCCGAGACTTGAACGAAGTCGCCGTTTTTGAACGCGGTAGCTTTGAACGGTTTTACTTGGCTGTTGATGATAGGCATCGATGACTCTCCGTCAGGGGTTATGAAGTTGATGGGTGAATCCTACCCACTCACTCGACGGAAGGCTCATTGGCAAACCTGATGCTGCTGATTTGTTTTCGCTATTAGCTGACTGTATTAATAGAAGAAAACGATCTCTACGCTTGATCCGGCTTATCCATAATCCGAGCCATTCCCTGGAATGGGCTTACCTCAACATAGCGCATGGCGGATTTCATGTCCTTCCAGCCAACGTAACTCATCAGTGATTTTAGATCCCAGCCGCTTTGATGCGCCCATGTGGCAAAGCCACGCCGCAGTGAATGGCTGGTGTAGTTGGCGGCGGCAATCCCGGCGCGCTGCAACGCCTGGCGCAGCAGCGGAATGATGCTGTTGGCGTGCAGGCCCTCCTCGCTCAGATTGCCCCACCGATCAATGCTGCGGAACACCGCGCCGCGAACCAGCGCAGCCTCTGTAATCCAATCGATATAGGCCTGCACTGGGCACAGCTTGAGCAGCGCCGGGGCCTGGTAGGTCTGCCCGAGGTTTTCCCGGTCGCCCTTGCTGCGCGGCAGATACAAAGTGATGCCCTTGCCAGCGCTCGCCTGCACATGCTCGATCTGCAGGCGGCACAACTCGTCACTGCGAAAGCCACGCCAGAAGCCCAGCAGAATCAGCGCGCGATCCCGATAAGCCTTGAGCAAGGTCGGGCGGTCCTGATCCTGGCGGGCGGTTTGCGCCTCCTGCTCCAAGCAATCGATCACTCGTTGCAGATCCTGCAGTTGCAACGGCTCAGCCTGTTTTTCCTGCGCCGGATGCAATGCGCGAATGCCCTTGAACACCTTGCGCACCACTGGCGCCTTCGTCGGATCGGCAAAGCCCTGACTGTTGTGCCACTGCGCCAGCGCCGACAGGCGCAATTTGAGGGTGTTGATCGACAGAACCCCGGCGTGCTCCACCAGATAGCGCGCAACGCTGTCGGCAGTAGCCGGGAGAAATCCGCCCCACGTCACCTCGAAGTGCTCGATGGCCATGCGATAGCTGCGGCGGGTGTTGTCCCGGGTGGCGGCTTGCAGGTATCGATCGATGTCGCTCATGTGCAGTTTTCTCGCTGGCGTACGGTTCAGGCATGCAGAGGCGCATTTTGCCGCCTGACATTGGGTAATACCAGTATATCCCGCCTGTTTTATTTCAAATGTTTACCTATATTTTCAGCATGGTACACTGCGTACTTTAGTGGCATGTACCACAGTACGTAACCGTAGGAGTTCACATGGCCCGTGGCGGCATTACCAAAGCACTGGTGCAAATCGCGCGCACAGCGATCCTGGCTCGCGGCGAACACCCAAGCATCGATGCAGTACGCATCGAAATGGGCAACACCGGCTCGAAAACCACGATCCATCGCTATCTGAAAGAACTGGATGATGGCGCACAACCAGCAGAAACGTCAGCAGAACCGATCGATGATGAGCTGACCGCCCTCGTCTCTCGCCTCGCCCAGCGCCTGAAAGAACAGGCGCAGGAGCCTATCGAGCAAGCCCGCGAACAGTTCGAAGAGCAACGCGAAGCACTGGAGACCGAGCTGAAACAGGTTCGCCAGGCGCTGGAAAAACTCGAGCACGATCACGACATTCAAGGCGCCGCACTGCAACGCGAATCCGAGGCGCTGAGTAACACCCGCTCGATGCTGCAAACCGAACAGACGCGCAACGCCGGTCTCAACCAGGCACTGGCCGATTTTGAATTGCGCTTGCAGGACAAGGACGAGCAGATCCGCTCACTGGAAGAAAAACACCTGCACGCCCGCGATGCGCTGGAGCATTACCGTAACGCCACCAAGGAACAGCGCGAGCAGGAACAGGCCCGCCACGAAGGGCAAATCCAGCAGATCCAGGCCGAGCTACGCCAAGCCCAGCAGAGCGCGCTGGTGCGTCAGGATGAGATCACACAGTTGCACCGCGACAACGAACGCCTGCTCACCGAGAACCGTGGCACCCAGCGCGAGCTGAACTTGTTGCAGGATCAGCTCAAGCAGAGCAATCAGCGGCAGGATCAATTGCTCGAGCAGGCGACGCGCACGGATAGCGAGCGCACCCTCCTCCAGGAACGTCTGCGCGTCGCGACGCTGGAAAGCCAGGCGCTCAAGCAGAGCGTCGACGAACAGACGCAGCTCAATCAGTCATTGGAAAAGGAGTTGCTCAAGGCTCAGGCGAGCCTGGAAGAGAGCCAGCGTCTGGCGGCTACCGTTGCGGCAGCGCCAGACTCAGCCAAAGCGGAGGACGCTTAAGCGCTGACCGGCGTGCGCATGGTCACAAACTCTTCGGCAGCCGTCGGGTGCACCCCGATGGTGTCGTCGAAGTCGCGCTTGGTCGCGCCGGCCTTCAAGGCGATCGCCAGACCTTGCACGATCTCGCCAGCGTCCGGGCCGACCATGTGACAGCCAAGCACCTTGTCGGTCTTGGCGTCGACCACCAGCTTCATCAGGGTTTTCTCTTGGCAGTCAGTCAGGGTCAGCTTCATCGGGCGGAAGCGGCTTTCGAAAATCACCACTTCGTGACCACATTCACGCGCTTCTTCTTCGCTCAAACCGACTGTGCCGATGTTCGGCAGGCTGAACACGGCGGTCGGGATCATCTTGTAGTCCACCGGGCGGTATTGCTCCGGCTTGAACAGACGCCGCGCCACGGCCATGCCTTCGGCGAGCGCAACCGGTGTCAGCTGCACGCGACCAATGACGTCGCCCAGCGCCAGAATCGACGGCTCGGTGGTTTGATACTGGTCGTCGACTTTGATAAAGCCCTTGTCGTCGAGCTGAACATCGGTGTTTTCCAAGCCCAGATTGTCGAGCATCGGACGCCGACCGGTGGCGTAGAACACGCAATCGGCTTCGAGCACGCGACCATCCTTGAGCGTCGCCTTCAAGCTACCGTCGGCCTGCTTGTCGATGCGTGCGATGTCGGCATTGAATTGCAGGTCGAGGCCGCGCTTGGTCAATTCTTCTTGCAGGTGCTTGCGCACCGACCCATCGAAACCACGCAGGAACAAATCGCCGCGATACAGCAGCGTGGTGTTGGCGCCGAGGCCATGGAAAATCCCGGCGAACTCGACCGCGATATAACCGCCGCCAACCACCAGCACACGCTTGGGCAGCTCTTTGAGGAAGAACGCCTCGTTCGAACCGATCGCGTGCTCGTGCCCCGGAATTTCGGGAATCTGCGGCCAGCCGCCAGTCGCGATCAGGATATTCTTGGCGGTGTAGCGTTCGCCGTTGACTTCGACCTCGTGCGGCCCGACGATTTTCGCGTGCGCCTCGTGCAGGGTCACGCCGCTGTTGACCAGCAGATTGCGATAAATGCCGTTAAGGCGATTGATCTCGCGATCCTTGTTGGCGATCAGCGTAGCCCAGTCGAAGTTGGCCTCGCCCAGGTTCCAGCCGAAACCGGACGCCTGCTCGAAGTCCTCGGCAAAGTGCGCGCCGTAGACCAGCAGCTTTTTCGGCACGCAACCGACGTTGACACAGGTGCCACCCAGGTAACGGCTCTCGGCCACCGCCACTTTCGCCCCGAAGCCTGCGGCAAACCGCGCAGCTCGCACACCGCCGGAACCGGCACCAATCACATAAAGGTCAAAATCGTAGGCCATTTCTATCTCCTCGGCAGGCCATCAGCATACCCGCAGTCATCCATTGGGCAAGCACTGCCATCCATATAAGGGCGGAAAATGAAAAAGCCACCCGGAGGTGGCTTTCTTTTGCAGACGAGGCAAACGCTATCAGTAAGCTTTGCCAGTCTTGTAGAAGTTTTCGAAGCAAAAGTTGGTCGCGTCGATGTAGCCTTCAGCGCCACCGCAGTCGAAACGCTTGCCCTTGAACTTGTAGGCCATCACGCAGCCGTTCTGGGCCTGCTTCATCAGGGCGTCGGTGATCTGGATTTCACCGCCCTTGCCTGGCTCGGTCTGTTCGATCAGGTCGAAGATGTCCGGGGTCAGGATGTAGCGACCGATGATCGCCAGGTTCGACGGCGCGTCTTCCGGCTTAGGCTTCTCGACCATGCTGTGTACGCGGTAGATGTCATCGCGGATCATTTCGCCAGCGATTACGCCGTACTTGTTGGTTTCCTGCGGATCGACTTCCTGGATAGCGACGATCGAGCAGCGGAACTGCTTGTACAGCTTGACCATCTGGGTCAGCACGCCGTCGCCATCGATGTTGACGCACAGGTCGTCCGCCAGGACCACGGCGAACGGTTCGTCACCGATCAGCGGGCGGCCAGTCAGGATCGCGTGGCCCAGACCTTTCATTTCGGTCTGACGGGTGTAGGAGAACGAGCACTCGTCCAACAGCTTGCGGATGCCAACCAGGTACTTTTCCTTGTCGGTGCCCTTGATCTGGTTTTCCAGCTCGTAACTGATGTCGAAGTGGTCTTCCAGAGCACGCTTGCCACGGCCAGTGACGATGGAAATCTCAGTCAGGCCCGCGTCCAGTGCTTCTTCAACGCCGTACTGGATCAGTGGCTTGTTTACCACCGGCAGCATTTCTTTAGGCATGGCTTTGGTCGCTGGGAGGAAGCGAGTGCCGTAACCGGCTGCTGGAAACAAGCATTTCTTGATCATATAAGTCCTTGAAAAGGCTGTGTGTACGAGTTTCGAGGCAGTCTAATCAGGCGGCGTGCGCCTTACAATGCCCCGCGCTGGCTAACCGATGCCAACATAGAGAAATATTCGCGCGGATAGTTCCATCCGGGTATTTCAGCGGCGGAATCAGCGTAGCTCAAGATTCGGGCAAACAGGATCACCATACGCTTATCAGCCCCCAATGCGAGCATTTGCCGCTATCATGGCGTCTTTGAACCAGCGAACGAGAATGACCAGATGGCTGCGGTAAAAATCATCAACGGGTATGTGATCGACAAGAAAGACGGCAAGTGGACGCTGACCACCACCAACGGCGAACATATCGCCGGGCCTTTCGACAGCGAGCAGATGGCGACGGATGTAGCCTCGGTGTTCACCGATACACCTGCTTCTTCCAAGCGCCGTGGTAAAGATCAAGACTGATCCTGCCAGCACTTGCGCCAAGCCCTGCCAGAACGCAGGGCTTTTTTGTGCCTTGTTGGCAAACAAGTGGCCAATCGCTATAACCTTTTCATCGCGGCGCTGTCAGAGCAACCAGTCCCCCACTTGAAGATCACGCAACCATGAACCTGAACAAACTGCAGCCGCTTCTCGCGGTATTGGTATTGAGCGGCTGTGCCACTTCGCAGCCCACCTATCTGAACAATGGCGAACAGGGTCTGAGCATCGACTGTTCCGGCGAAGCCAACTCCTGGGCCATGTGCTACGAAAAGGCCGATGCCTCCTGCGCTGGCACCGGTTATCGCATCGTCGGGACCGATGGCACGCCGGCGCCCAAGGAAGATGACAAAACCCTGGGCGTTGACGTTGGCAATTACAAGACCCGCAACGTCGTGGTCGTCTGCAAGTAAGCCTTACATGTGGATTTCGGCGAACTTGATCCCGAGGCCACGGACGACCTCGATCAGATCGTCGAGGCGATTGAAGGACTCGACTTCGTCATTGTCATCCACCAAAAAATAGCTGCGACCTGCACTCTTCTTGAAAAACACGATCCATTCACCGGGATTCGCCGGGTTCTGGATGACATGGGTGGCAGAGATAAGGCCCTCTGCGTGGCGCTCCCGCACATGCTCTCGCTTCATCGCGACTCCATAAATGACAATGCCGCCACAGCAGGACTGTGACGGCATCGGGTGCTGATGTTCGCTAGTCTATCAGCCGGAAATACAGGCGTTCGCGGCTTTCTGTACATCGCGAGGGCGAACCGGCACGTTGGACATGCGCTCATGCAGCTTGATGCTGCTGCCGCCGGCGCGATCCTCGATATCAAACACGGCTGCCGGGCCTGACGAAAGTTTGCCGGGAACGATGACTCGTACACCGTCCTTCTGCGGCTGGACTTGCAACGCACCACGACTGTCAGCGAGCTTGTCGGTCAGACACTGCGCATACTCCTGGGGTTTTTTGCCGGAGATCACGCTCATGGTTGGCAGTGTTTCATTGATTTCGGAAACATTTGCACAACCGGCCATCGCCAGAATCAACGGCACACACACCACACCCCACTTCATATAAATCCTCCGTTAAAGACCGTCCGACAGCACAAATGCCGCTTTTCTCCGGGGCCTTGTGCATTTAACCCGCCTGCCGTGGCGAAGTTCTGTTCAAAATTTGTCAAAGCAACGCCCGACGGCCAGATAATAACCCGTGCGGGCTGATAAACTGCGCCCATCGACAAGCTATCGTTTTGATTTAGTAGAAAAAGCCCTTCTGGAGGCGCCATGAAATTCATTCACCAGCGCGAGCACCTCAACGAAGACGACATCGTCGTCATTCAATGCTCGCAGATGTGCAACATCCGTTTGATGAACGACGCCAACTTCCGCAGCTTCAAAAACGGCGGCCGTCACACCTACCACGGCGGCGCGTTCGACACGTTTCCGGCGCGTATCACCGCGCCGAGCACCGGCTTCTGGAACATCACCATCGACACCGTCAACCGCCGCGCAATCAGCGTCACGCGCAAGCCGACGCTGACCCATTCGATCAAGATCATCCGTCGTTCCAGCACTAAACTGAGCTGAGACGCGCAGCCTATTCTGAAAGGGAAACATGACCGTGGCGCAAAAAACCAAATACGTGATCAAGTACAAACTGGACGGTGAACAGCGTTTCGAGTTCGCCGAACTGGAAACCGGCACTGACGAGGAAGCGAAAGCGGCGCTGAAGAAAATGCACGCTGACGAAGAACTCAGTGAGATCAAAGTCAGCAAAGCGCTGTAACCAACACCATGCACCCAACCACGTTCGACCTGTTCGCCGACAACGAACCCGTGCAGCAACCACGCGCCGAGCAGATCGGCGAGCAATCGTGGGTGCTGCGCGGTTTTGCCTTGTCACGGGTCGAGCAACTGCTGAACGAGCTCGAAGCCATTCTCGCCGCCGCCCCGCTGCGCCACATGGTTACCCCCGGCGGCTTCAGCATGTCGGTTGGCACCAGCAGCTGCGGGCAGCTGGGCTGGATTACCGATCGCAGCGGTTACCGCTATTCCAGCGTCGATCCACTCAGCGGCTTGCCGTGGCCGTCGATGCCGGCGGTGTTTGCCGATCTGGCGCACGAGGCGGCGGAACGCGCCGGCTTCATGGATTTTCATGCCGACTCCTGCCTGATCAACCAATACGTCCCCGGCGCCAAGATGTCGCTGCATCAGGACAAGGACGAAAAGGGCTATGCCGCGCCCATCGTTTCGTTGTCGCTGGGTTTGCCGGCGATGTTTCTGTTTGGCGGCTTCGAACGCAGCGACAAAAGCCAGCGCATTCCGCTCTTGCATGGCGACATGGTGGTCTGGGGCGGCGTGGACCGTCTGCGCTATCACGGCGTGCTGCCAATCAAACCCGGCCATCACCCGCTGTTGGGCGACCGGCGCATCAACATCACCTTCCGCGTCGCTGGCGATCAGTAAGTTTGACCGCAAGCCGCGGAGTGTCGCGGGTTACGATGCTGGTTAACCTGACTCAAACAGGTCAACGGATTCCCTCTCATGGACACGCTTTCGAAGACGATCAGAACTGAAGACGATCCACGCTGGGCCGCCGTGGTGGCGCGCGATCCGCGTGCGGACGGGCAGTTTGTCTACGCAGTAAAAACCACCGGCGTTTATTGCCGACCGAGCAGCCTTGCGCGTTTGCCGAAACCGCAGAACGTCATATTTTTCGAAACAGCCGAAATGGCCGAAGCAGCGGGATACCGGGCAAGCAAACGCGCCAGCAAGGACCAGAATGACGCGCAGCACGCGGCGATCATCGCAGCGGCCTGCCGGCAAATCGAAGCGTGCGAGACATTGCCCGCGCTCGACAGCCTCGCCGCCAGCGCGGGCCTCAGCCCTTTTCATTTCCATCGAGTATTCAAAGCTGCGACCGGCCTGACGCCCAAGGCTTACGCCATGGCGCATCGTTCACGCAAGCTGCGTGCGCGCCTGGCCGACGGCGGCTCGGTGACCGACGCGCTGTATGACGCCGGATTCAATTCCAACAGCCGTTTCTACGAATCAGCCGATCAACTGCTGGGCATGAAACCCACCGACTATCGCGCTGCCGGGCAGAACAACGACATTCGCTTTGCCGTTGGCCAATGCTCGCTTGGGGCAATTCTGGTGGCGCAAAGCGAACGTGGGATCTGCGCGATTCTGCTCGGCGACGATCCGCATCAACTGGTCTGCAACCTGCAGGATCAGTTTCGCAACGCCAACCTGATCGGCGCCGACCACGAATTTGAACAGGTGATCGCCAGCGTCGTCGGCTTTGTCGAAGCACCGG
This sequence comes from Pseudomonas sp. Sample_23, assembly GCF_004307595.1. Taxonomy (NCBI): domain Bacteria; kingdom Pseudomonadati; phylum Pseudomonadota; class Gammaproteobacteria; order Pseudomonadales; family Pseudomonadaceae; genus Pseudomonas; species Pseudomonas sp. Sample_23. Next base: position 65,778 of record NZ_RCNX01000010.1, on the reverse strand, counting down.
CGAAAAGCCTGAACTTGCCGCTGGATATACGCGGCACGGCGTTTCAGGAGCGCGTCTGGCAGGCGCTGCGCGAGATCCCCGCAGGCAGCACCGCCAGTTACGCCGAGATCGCGCAACGCATCGGCGCGCCGACTTCGATGCGTGCGGTGGCCCAGGCTTGCGGGGCCAACCGCCTGGCGGTGGCGATTCCCTGCCACCGCGTGGTACGCAGCGATGGCAACCTTTCCGGCTACCGCTGGGGCGTCGAGCGCAAACGCCAACTGCTTGAGCGCGAACTCAACGATTGACGTCGACCACCACCCTGCCCCGCAGTTTCCCGGCGAGCAGTTTGGGCGCAGTCTCAAGGGCTTCGCTCAAACTGATTTCGTGACTGATCAATTGCAGCAATGAGATATCCAGATCCTTGGCCAGCCGGTCCCAGGCCTCGATACGGCGTGCTTTGGGCTGGGTCACGCTGTTGATTCCAGCCAGCGTCACGCCGCGCAGAATGAACGGCGCTACCGAGGCCGGGAAATCCATGCCTTGCGCCAACCCGCATGCCGCAACCACGCCTTCCGAACGCGTGCTGGCGCAAGCGTTGGCCAATGTATGGCTGCCGACCGAATCGACCACCGCCGCCCAACGCTCCTTCGCCAATGGCTTGCCCGGTTCGGACAAGGTGGCGCGATCGATGATTTCGGCAGCGCCCAATTGCTCCAGATATTCATGCTCGGACACGCGGCCGGTGGATGCCACCACGCGGTATCCCAACTTGCTGAGCAAGGCGATGGCAAAGCTGCCGACCCCGCCGTTGGCGCCAGTGACCAACACTTCGCCCTGATCCGGCGTTACGCCATGGCGCTCCAGCGCCAGAATGCACAGCATCGCCGTGTAGCCGGCGGTGCCGATGGCCATGGCTTGCGCCGGGGTGAAAGCTTCGGGCAGTGGAATCAGCCAGTCACCGTTGAGCCGAGCCTTTTGCGCCAGTCCGCCCCAGTGGTTTTCACCGACGCCCCAACCGTTGAGCAGCACCCGATCGCCCGCCTTGAAATCCGCATGCGAACTGAACTCGACAGTCCCCGCCAGATCGATCCCCGGCACCATGGGAAACTTGCGTACCACCGGGCTGCTGCCGGTAATCGCCAGGCCGTCCTTGAAATTCAGGGTGCTGTACGCGACGTTCACGCTGACATTGCCTTCGGGCAGTTGCTGCTCATCGATTTGCTGCAGATTGGCTCGATAACCGCTGTCATCTTTGTCGATCAGAATGGCATTGAACATGACGGCCCCTCGAAGATGATTTGAAAAAAGCATGCCTTGAAATAGCACATCGCAACACATTGCCACACTCGACTTTGCGCTAACGGCTCGATCAGCCGGGTAAATCCCCGGCAGGCGGCTATGCTTTTTCGACGGTTGTGTTTTCCCGGTTGCGCCTTGCAAACCGGTGTGTCGATGGAGCTGACGATGCCTTTCCTGAGCGCTTTACCCTCGCTGCTGATGTTATGTCTGCTGACACTTGGCAATGCCTGGGCAGCCGCACCGGCGGCAAAGCCGAACGCGGCGCCAAGCGAGCCGACATGGCCGCAGGTGATCAGCAGCGCCAAGAGCAAGCTGACGGTGTATCAGCCGCAGCTCGACAGCTGGGACGGCTATACGCTCAGTGCCCGCGCGGCGGTCGAAGCCACGGCTGCCGATGGCAAGTCCACCTACGGCATCGTCCAGTTCAGCGCTCACACCCTCGTCGACAAGGCCACTCGCTGGGTCGCGCTCGATCAGTACCAGATCATCAAGGCGGATTTCCCCGCCGACGCGAAACAGGCCGACACGTGGCTCGCCATCCTGAAAAAAGATGCCGAGAGCCGCAAGAAAACCATCTCCCTCGATCAACTGGAAGCGGCGGTTGGCGTGCTCAACGCCGAACAGAAAGCCGACGGTGCACCGCTGGAAAACACGCCGCCGACCATTATCAGCTCGGACAGCCCGGCAATTCTCGTATACATCGACGGCGAGGCGGCTTATCGGCCGGTGGAAGGAACGGAGCTGCAACGGGTGATCAACACGCGCCCACTGCTGCTCAAGGATGCCCAAGGCAGACATTACCTGCACGTATTCGACGGCTGGATGGTTGCCGATCAATTGGCCGGCGATTACACGCGCCTCGCCGCATCGCCGGCCAGTCTGGAAAAAGCCAAACAGGCGGCGATCAAGAGCCGCCAGGTGGACCTGCTCACCGGGCAAAGCGATCCGAAGGACAAGATTCCCAGCCTGGCCAAGCCGCCGCAGCCGAAAATCTTCCTCGCCACCACGCCAACGGAACTGTTGGTGACCGACGGCGCCGCGCAATGGCAACCGATTCAGGGCACCAGCCTGTTGTACGTGAGCAACACCACCGGGCACATTTTCAAGGAAATCGGCGACCAGAACAGTTACGTGCTGATCTCCGGGCGCTGGTTCCGCGCCAGCGACATGAGCGGGCCATGGACCTTTGTCCCGGCAGACAAACTGCCGGCCGACTTTGCCAATATTCCTGACGACAGCGCCAAAGAGAACGTCAAGGCCTCGGTAGCCGGCACGCCACAGGCGCAGGAGGCGGCCATTGCGGCGACCATCCCGCAGACGTCGGCGATCAACAAGAGCGCGGTGAAGATGACGACACCGCAATTTGACGGTGAGCCGCAGCTCAAAGCGATCAGCAATACGCCGCTGCAATACGTGATCAACAGCGCTACACCGATTATTCGAGTCGGCAACGACAGTTGGTGGGCGGTGGAGAACGGCATCTGGTTCAGCGCCACCTCGCTGAACGGGCCGTGGAGCGTGGCAACTTCAGTGCCAGCGGTGATTTATTCGATTCCGCCCAGCTCGCCGATGCACTACCTCACGTACGTGAAGGTTTACGAATCCAGCGGCGATACCGTGGTGGTCGGCTACACGCCGGGCTATCAAGGCTCGACGCTGGATCCGGCGACTGGCGTTGTGGTGTACGGCACCGGTTATCCGTATACGCCGTGGGTCGGTAGCGTCTGGTACGGGCCGCCGGTGACCTATGGTTTCGGCGTCGCGATTCGTTACACGCCGTGGACTGGCTGGACCTTCGGCTTCGGATTCGGCTGGAGCTGGGGCGGCAACACCGTCGCCATGGGCTGGGGCTGGGGCGCCTATCCGTGGTGGGGAAATTACGGCTGGGGCTATGCGTGGGGTCCGCGTCTGTACCCGGCGCCGCTGGCCTGGGGTGGCGCAGCCTACGGTTATCGCGGCGGCGCGGTGGCCTGGGGTCCGGGTGGCTGGGCCGGAACCACCGGCAATCTTTATCATCAGTGGGGTGATCGCGCGACGGTCAGCCGTTATGGCGCCGGTTACAACGCCTGGACCGGCAATCGCTGGGCCGGCCAGGTTGGCGCCTCGTACAACTCGCGTACCGGCATTGCCGCCGCCGGGCAACGTGGCGCGGTGCACAACGCCTACACCGGCAACTACGCTGCCGGGCGCAGCGGCGTGGCAGTCGGCCCGAACGGCGGCGCCATCGCCGGAGGACGGGTTAGCGCTGGCAACGTCCGCAGCGGCACTCACGTCAGTGCCAATCGCGGCGCCGTTTACAACCCCAATACCGGCAACACCACGCAATACGGTGGCATTCATGGCCGCGACGGCGGCGCTGCGCGGGTCGGCGACAACGTTTATGCCGGGCGCGACGGCAACGTTTACAAGAAAACCGACAACGGCTGGCAGTCCGTGGCCGGCAGCGGTGCCAACCGGACCAGACCCGCGAACAACAATGCGCAATTGCAGAATCTCAACCGCGAATCCGCCGCACGCAGTCTCGGCAATCAGCGCACGCACAACTTCAACCATTCTTCACAAATGATGAACCGTTCGTTTGGCGGTGGCGGCGGATTGCACCGACGCTGAAAAACTGCACGTAATGTTCAGAATTTCAGACTGGCCCCGCATCCGGTTTTGCTGTTAAAAACCGCGTGCCGTCCCTGCCCGTTTCATCGTTCGGAGAATTGCTTTATGAGCCAGTGGCTAGACACCCGCATCCTTGATCTTCTCGGGATCGAACTGCCGATCATCCAGGGCCCGATGGCCGGGGCGACCAACTCTTCGATGGTGATTGCCGTGTGCAATGCTGGCGGCCTCGGTTCAATGCCGGCAGCGATGCTGAGCAGCGAGCAACTGCGCGAAGAACTGAAGACGATTCGCCAGCACACCACCAAGCCGTTCAACGTCAATTTCTTCTGCCACCAGCCACCGGCGCCTGATGAACAGCGGGCCCGTGACTGGAAAAATCTGCTCGAACCTTACTTCCGCGAACTGGGTGCCGATTTCGACGCGCCGACGCCGGTTTCCAACCGTGCTCCGTTCGACGAGGCCGCGTGTGCCGTGCTCGAAGAATTCCGTCCCGAAGTGGTGAGTTTTCATTTCGGGCTGCCGGAGAAAAATCTGCTTGATCGGGTCAAGGCAACCGGGGCGAAAATCCTTTCGTCTGCCACCACAGTCGAAGAAGCGATCTGGCTGGAGCAACACGGCTGCGATGCGATCATCGCCATGGGTTATGAGGCCGGTGGCCATCGCGGGATGTTTCTCAGCGATGATCTGAGCACCCAGGTCGGCACCTTCGCCCTGGTGCCGCAGGTGGTCGACGCGGTGAAAGTGCCGGTGATCGCGGCGGGCGCGATCAGCGATGCGCGGGGTGTTGCAGCGGCGTTGATGCTCGGCGCCTCGGCGGTGCAAGTCGGCACGGCGTACCTGTTCACGCCGGAAGCCAAAGTCAGCGCCTCACACCACAAGGCCCTGCGCATCGCCAAGGAAAGCCAGACCGCGATCACCAACATTTTTACCGGACGTCCGGCACGAGGCATTGTCAATCGGGCGATGCGTGAACTCGGCCCGATGTCAGCGCAGGCGCCGGCCTTCCCCTTGGCCGGCGGTGCGCTGATGCCGCTGCGGGCCAAGGATGACGCCGACTTCGCCAACCTCTGGGCCGGTCAGGCGTTGACGCTGGGCAAGGATATCGGCAGCGCTGAGCTGACCCGGCAACTGGCCGAGGGAGCACTGGCCAAACTCAACCGCCACTGAATTTATGCGGCGAGCGGATTTATTCCCTCGCCACTAGGCGGCGTATCGCTATATATTTCCGTATACAGCGATTGCGCCCGTGTATCGGCGTTATCCAAAGCAAAGCATTTACCGCCGATCACGGAGCCTTTACATGACACTTGCTGCCACACGCCTCGCCCCTGCCTGCTTCGCTTCACTCCTCGCAATGTTCAGCATCGGCGCCGCGCAGGCTGATGAAGTGCAAGTGGCGGTCGCCGCCAATTTCACCGCGCCAATCCAGGCCATCGCTGCCGACTTCGAAAAAGACACCGGCCACAAATTGGTCGCCGCTTACGGCGCCACCGGCCAGTTCTACACCCAGATCAAGAATGGCGCACCGTTCCAAGTGTTTCTCGCTGCTGACGACGCGACCCCGGCAAAGCTTGAGCAGGAAGGCGAAACCGTCAAAGGTTCGCGCTTCACCTACGCCATCGGCACGCTAGCGCTGTGGTCAGCGAAAGAAGGCTACGTAGATGCGCAGGGCGAAGTGTTGAAAACCAACCAATACCAACACGTTGCGATCGCCAATCCAAAAGCTGCGCCATACGGTCTCTCCGCCACCCAGGTGCTGGAAAAACTCCAGTTGAGCGAAGCCACGAAAAGCAAAATCGTCGAAGGCCAGAACATCACGCAGGCCTACCAGTTTGTCTCCACCGGCAACGCCGAACTGGGCTTCGTCGCCCTGTCGCAAATCTACAAGGACGGCAAAGTCAGCAGTGGCTCGGCATGGATTGTCCCGGCCGCTCTGCATGATCCGATCAAACAGGACGCGGTGATCTTGAACAAGGGCCGGGACAGCGCCGCTGCCAAGGCGCTGGTCGATTACCTCAAAGGGCCGAAAGCCGCTGCGGTGATCAAATCCTTCGGATATGAACTGTAAATGTCGCTGACCAGTGCCGACTTCGCCGCGATCTGGCTGACCCTGAAACTGGCGTCACTGACCACTGCGATCCTGCTGGTGATCGGCACGCCGATCGCGCTGTGGCTATCGCGCACCTCGTCGTGGTTGCGCGGGCCGATCGGCGCCATCGTTGCCCTGCCGCTGGTGCTGCCGCCGACGGTGATCGGTTTTTATCTGCTGCTGGCGCTGGGGCCGCACGGTTTTCTCGGTCAGTTCACTCAATGGCTGGGGCTGGGCACGTTGACGTTCAGTTTCACCGGGCTGGTCATCGGTTCGGTGATCTACTCCATGCCGTTCGTGGTGCAACCGCTGCAAAACGCTTTCTCGGCGATTGGCACCCGCCCGCTCGAAGTCGCGGCGACCTTGCGCGCCAATCCCTGGGACACGTTCTTCAGCGTGATCCTGCCGCTGGCGCGCCCCGGCTTCGTCACCGCAGCGATCCTCGGCTTCGCCCACACCGTGGGTGAGTTCGGCGTGGTGCTGATGATCGGCGGCAACATCCCCGACAAGACCCGCGTGGTCTCGGTGCAGATTTACGACCATGTCGAAGCGCTGGAATATGCCCAGGCGCACTGGCTGTCCGCGGCGATGCTGGTGTTTTCGTTTCTGGTGTTGCTGGCGCTGTACTCCAGCCGCAAGACCCGCGCAGGCTGGAGCTGATCGATGATTGATGTACGCCTGAAACGCACTTATCCGGGGTTTGAACTGGATGTCGACCTGCAAGTGCCGGGCCGCGGCGTCACCGCGCTGTTTGGTGATTCCGGCTCGGGCAAAACCACCTGTCTGCGCTGCATCGCCGGGCTGGAGCGCGCCGAGGAGGGTTTTGTGCAGATCAACGACGAGATCTGGCAGGACAGTGCCAAGGGCATTTTCGTCCCGCCGCACAAGCGTGCGCTTGGCTATGTGTTTCAGGAAGCCAGCCTGTTCCCGCATCTTTCGGTGCTGGCCAATCTGGAGTTTGGTCTCAAACGCATCGCCAGGTCGCAACGCCGGGTCGATATGAACCAGGCCACAGAACTGCTCGGCATCGGCCATTTGCTTGAGCGTCACCCGCAGCATCTGTCCGGCGGCGAACGGCAGCGCGTCGGCATCGCCCGCGCCCTGCTGACCAGCCCGAAACTGTTGCTGATGGACGAACCGCTGGCGGCTCTCGACAGCCGGCGCAAAAGCGAAATCTTGCCGTACCTGCAACGCCTGCACGACGAACTGGATATTCCGCTGCTGTACGTCAGCCATGCCCAGGACGAAGTCGCGCGTCTGGCCGATCATTTGGTATTGCTCCGTGATGGCAAAGCCCTCGCCAGCGGCCCGATCGGCGAGACCCTCGCACGCCTGGATCTGCCCTTGGCGCTGGGCGATGACGCCGGGGTGATCATCGAAGGCCAGGTCAGCGCCTACGACGCCACCTATCAATTGCTCAGCCTGCAACTGCCGGCCACTGCAATGAACATTCGCGTCACCCATGCGCCGATGGCCGTGGGCCAGGCCCTGCGCTGCAAGGTGCACGCGCGCGACATCAGCCTGGCGCTGAACAATGATGCAGCCAGCAGCATTCTCAATCGTCTGCCCGTTACGGTCGTCAGCGAACAGGCCGCTGACAACAGTGCCCATGTGCTGATCCGCCTCGATGCCGGTGGCACGCCGCTGCTGGCGCGGATCACCCGCTTCTCGCGTGATCAACTGAGCGTGCATCCGGGCCAGCGGCTGTGGGCGCAGATCAAGGCGGTGGCGGTGCTCGCGTAAATCATTCGGCACGACGGCCAGCGCCTGCGGTCAATCAGTTACAGACTGCCGTATGACCGAAGGAAACCGCCATGCCCGATACCGTGCTGACAGATGCTCTGCCCGCCGATCTGCATTACGTCGATGACACTCAGCCTGGTATCACCCGGAAAAAACTGCGCGGCAAGTTCGTCTATTTCGAACCGTCGGGCCAGCGCATCACCGACCCGGACGAAATCAAACGCATCAATGCCCTCGCGGTACCACCGGCCTACACCGATGTGTGGATCTGCGCCGACCCGTGCGGCCATCTGCAAGCCACCGGCCGCGATGCGCGCGGGCGCAAGCAATACCGTTACCACGCGCGCTGGCGCGAAGTGCGCGACGCCGACAAATACTCGCGCCTGCGCGACTTCGGCATGGCCCTGCCCAAACTGCGGCGCAAGCTCGAGGCGCTGCTCGATGAGCCGGGCTTCAGCCGCGACAAGGTCATGGCCACGGTGATTACCTTGCTCGACGCCACGCTGATCCGCGTCGGCAATACCCAATACGCACGGGACAATCGCTCTTACGGTTTGACCACGTTGCGCAGTCGGCATGTCGAGGTCAACGGCAGCGCGATCCTGTTCCAGTTCCGTGGCAAGAGCGGCATTGAGCATCAGATCACCGTTAAGGACCGCCGCCTGGCGCGAATCATCAAGCGCTGCCTGGAAATTCCCGGGCAAAACCTGTTTCAGTATCTTGATGAAAATGGCGAACGGCACACCGTCACCTCCTCCGACGTCAATGCCTATCTGCAAAAGCTCACCGGCGCGGCGTTCACCGCCAAGGACTATCGCACCTGGGCGGGCAGCGCCCTGGCGTTGTCGGTGCTGCGCGAGTTGCAGCATGAGTCGGAAACCGAAGCCAAGCGCCATGTGGTAGAAGCGGTGAAGAACGTCGCGAAACAGCTGGGCAACACGCCGGCGGTGTGCCGCAAGTGCTACATCCACCCCGCAGTGGTCGAACACTTCATGCTCGGCGCCCTTGCCGAACTGCCCCGTCCGCGCGTGCGCAAAGGCCTGCGCGCCGAGGAAGTAGCCTTGGCGATGTTTCTCGAGCGGACGTGTGAGGTAAGCGAGGCGTCTTGATCTCCAGCGTAACGCTCGCACCTACAAAGGTTTGCCGACGAGTTGAACTGGGTATTTTTTGCACGATCACACAGGTCTTCTATAGTTGATCTGAAGGTTCGCGCCACGCGGACTTTTTGTTGCAACTCAGCCGTTTCAGCGAACGGAGGTGTTTCATGTCCGAAAAAGAGTCCATCACCACCCTCCTCACCCTGCTCGACGCCCGCCAGGCGCGCCTCGCAGCCGCCTGTAAAGAAATTGCCGACTGGGTTGATCATCAGGGCGGGCATCCGACAGCGTTGCGCATTCGCGACCGGCTGCACGACATCGAAAAAGATGCGCCGCTGATTCGCGATACGCTCTCGACGCTCAAACCGATCGACCGGCCGTTGCCACGGTTCAGATAGGCCTCAGCGTAGAGGTCCTCTCTGCATCGGCGCAGAGAGGACGCCGATTGGTACTTTTCCGACCGACTCAGTCGCCCTTGCCCGTACGGCCGCCTCCATGGCTGTGCTGCCCGCCGACGCGTGCCTTCTCGGCCCGATCAACTTTCACGTTGACTGGACTCTCGCCTTTCTTGCCGGCTTCCTTGATTTTCTGTGGGTCTTCAGCGAACGGTTGATCCTTGTGATGATTGGTCATCTCAATGTCCTCAGAATAATTATATACATACACTTAACAGACTCTAGTTTCAGCCGATTACAGTTCAACTTCGCACCGACAAATGGTCAGAAATCCGAAGCGAAGCGGTAACAAGCTTCAACCTCTCTTGCACATCAACCAGCAACTTGAAAAGTTATACGAAGCGGCGCAGAAAACCGCAGGCTGTATAAGTTTCATCACAAAGTTACCGTTCATCGGCCTGAGGAAAAATTTTCAAAACATTTTTCGCCGGCTCGTAATCGGAGTAGATGTCCGGTGCGACAACGGACATAACTAGCGAAACGTTAATTGATATCGGAGAGCTATCATGACCACAGGAAATAAAAATCCAGGTAACTTCGCAAACGATCGTGAAAAGGCATCTGAAGCCGGCAAGAAAGGCGGTCAGTCGTCGGGCGGCAACTTTGCCAATGATCGTGAAAAAGCATCCGAGGCTGGCCGCAAAGGCGGGCAGAACAGCCACGGCGGCGGTCGCAAGTCCTGAGCAAGCGGTACAAGGGCAGCCTCGCTGCCCTTTGAAATCAGCTGATGGAGCGTAATCATGAGAACGGTACCGGCTTTTGCACGAGGCGAAGTGCAACGAAACAAGGGAGCGGAAGTGTATCCCGAAGCAGCGCGCAGTTCGCACGTGACCAGGTCGGACAGTCCGTCGGTGTCACCTTGTGTCGAACGACAGCAAATCAGTCCAAGGCACCGGGAAAGTGTTCAGCAGGAATGTTATGAACGCCGGGAACTTGCAGTAAATTCTGAAAACTCCCGGACACCGGATACAACGCCGACTTATGAGCGCTCCTCTTAGCACAAAGGTCTAACTTGTAGTCACAAGACAAGCCAGACCAACTAAAGCAAACGACATCAGTAAACTTTATGAGCATTTCGCGAACAACGACGGCACGTAGTTTGTGCATCCTTGATTCGCCGAGTGCCTATATAAAGAAAATGAGGAAGTTTGAAATGGCACAAGATAAACAACAAGGCAGCATGTCGGTTAACGAAGCAGGCAAGAAAGGTGGTGATGCCACTTCGGCTTCGCACGATAAAGAGTTCTATCAGGAAATCGGCAGTAAAGGCGGCCAGAACAGTGGCGGCAACTTCAAGAATGATCCTGAGCGCGCCTCCGAAGCCGGGAGCAAAGGTGGCCAGAACAGCGGTGGCAATTTTGCCAACGATCGGGAAAAAGCCTCTGAAGCTGGCAGCAAGGGCGGCCAGAGCAGCGGCGGCAACTTTGCCAACGATCGGGAAAAAGCCTCTGAAGCTGGACACAAAGGTGGTCAAAACAGCCATGGTGGCGGGCGCAACAGTTGATGCGTCGGGTGCAGGGGAGCGCGGCTCCCCTGCCCACTTTCATTCAAGCGAAATTACAGCTATTGCTTAGGAGTCCTGACCAGCCGAGGGAATCGCCATGCCTGTTCATGTCATCAACTTCACCGGCCCGATCAATGCCTCGACGTGCGGCCAATTGATCGATAAAGCCTCGCTCGCCGTAAAGGAAGATGCACCGCGACTGATCGTCAACATCGCCACCATGGGCGGCGAATGCAGTTACGGTTTCACGATGTACAACTTCCTGTTGGCCCTGCCTATTCCGGTACACACCCACAATTTGGGAACGGTTGAATCGATGGGCAACATTGTCTTTCTGGCCGGCCAGCGCCGCACCGCCTGTACCCACAGCAAATTTCTGTTTCACCCATTTCATTGGCACCTGCAAGGTTCGGTCGATCATTCGCGCATGTCGGAATACGCCATGAGCCTGGATTACGACTTGCACCTCTACGCCCAGATTGTCGCCGAGCGTACGAGCAACGGAAAAAATGCGCTGGAGACAGAGAAATATCTGACAGCAGCGCCGCGCATCATCAATCCTGAAGAAGCCATGCATTCAGGCCTTATCACGGCGATTGAAAACACCGAGGTTCACGCGGACTTTGTCTGCTCCTGCATCTACTCCTGATCGTCCCACTTGATAACGCGTCGTAGCGGGCGCGTTCCTGTCTTAACAGCCGTCAATTCAGCCATAAATTCCAGACGAACTTGTACAGAATCGATCTGCCGTACAGGCCTGCAAAGCGCCCAACCAGCCGGTCATCACGCCCGTTTCAATTTCTCTGAATTATTCATTTCGCCAGATATCCCTCTTCTTAACAGCCGGAGGAAATGTATGAGCGGAGAGGATTTGTACGTGATTGATTACCTGCTTCACGGGAAGCCCAGGTCATTCGTCATTCGCACAAAAACCATGAACAATGCCGAAGCGTGGCAGTGGGCAAGTTGTGACGCGGGTATCGCGCCCATCCCCCGCCCCGGCCGACCTCCGTTGAAACGTTTTTCCAAGCCGATGGCGGAACGCTTTGGCGTGACCGAGGTGCAATGGCGAGAATCAGTACCTTTGGTCTGGGAGGAGGATCACGTGAAATGACAGAACGCACATTGAAATTCGGTTTCGGCCGCTCGTGGGATGACGAGATGGCGGAAAATACCGCGATGTTCCGCGAGGCCGATCTGCTCGAAGAAGCGGCTTACAGAATCATCGAGAACGACACGGACAATCCTGAAGCCTGGGCCCGTTTCAGCGAAGCCAAGGCTATGGCCGACGCCAAACGAACGGCGGCCTATCAGGACTGGATGCGCATCAAGCGCGCGATGAGCAAGCCGCGCTCGAAATAGCGGACTGGCGCCTCATGGCTTGAGGATCAGTAGCGGTTCGCCTTTTGGGACGACGTAAGTGGCCAGTTCGACGCCTTTCTCGTTGCCAACGTTTCTGGCCACATGCGCGACGCCCGCCGGAATGAACAACGAATCGCCGGCCTTGAGTATCACCGGCGCCCGCCCTTCGAGCTGATACTCGAACGTGCCGCTGATGACATAGGCGACCTCCACGCCGGGATGAGCATGCCGAGGTGAAGTGACGCCAGCGTCGAAATCGATACGCGCCTGAATCACTTCGCGATTGTCAGCGCCGAGATCCTGACGAACCAGATCGGTGCGGCTCAGACCTTTCTGCCAGCTCGTTGCCGGTGCATCCGCCGCATGGGCGAAGCCGGTCAGGGAGGCGAAGACAACGGCAGAAGCCAGAAACAGTGGACGGTACATGGTGATGCCCTCTTGAGCGTAGTGTTGGTGTGAGGGCTACTTTGGGCTCGGCATGTAGGACGGATGTGTCTCGAAGGCGCAGTTTGGTGTTGCCGTGTGTATGCGCTGAGGGTTGATACATGCTTATACAAACGTGTTGCGGTACCTGACCGGGCCATGGCCGGAGGGAATCTGTAAACTGCCGCAATCTTCATTCACTCAAACAAGAGATGCCCATGGCCAATCAAGACATCATCTTCACGCCGGATCCCGACACCGATTCGATTTCTTCCGACATTGCCACCTTCGGCGGCATCATGGTTTCCACGCAGATTCCAACCCGCGCCGATGGCAGCCTGGAACTCGGCGGCATCACCGAGCAAAGCGAGTGCACCCTGCAAGCACTGAAAGTCGCACTGGAACGTGCCGGCAGTTCGATGGACCGGGTGCTGCACCTGACCATTTACCTGACCGACATGGGCGATCGCGGGGCTTTCAATGAAGTGTACAAACGCTATTTCGCCAAGCCTTGGCCGGTGCGGGCGGCGGTAGGCGTGGCCTCGCTGGCGGTTGAAGGGATGCGTGTGGAAGTGACGGCGATGGCGGCGAAAAGCTGAGTTACGGAAATACTGCGTAGGCTGCCTCCACGATTCCGAGGTGCGACATACGCAGTGAAAATACTCAAGGGCGCGCGCCAAACACAGCAGCCACCAGGATGGGGCCGTTTGGCAAGCGCTGGCTCGCCCGTTGAGCGAATTGGCGTCAACGGTCTATTCACAAAACTCAAAGTGGACCGCTAGCTACAACAAACAGTTTACCTTCTGATACCCGGTATGTTTGCCCGCGGTGCTCGACTTCAAAATTGAATGTTGCCGTAATCGAATCGGTACCTTCTTCGTGTTTGCGCGCAAACTCTATCGTTCCTGTTTTCGCATATAAAATTTCATGCGACATAGTAATCACTCCCGCCACGGGACTTCCGAACCCGCCAACTTCATGCGTACCGTCGGTAAGGGAGCGATCTATCACAAATGAAATGATCTCACCCACCTCGTCCGTAAAATATTGGCCAATAACGCTGAACGTTTCCTTTGTGCCGAAATAAAGATGCCGAGTAGCGGAGAATATTGGCTTGCCAATGCCCGGATGATTGGGTGAAACGACCGCTTTGTAATACACCTCGGCCGTCTTCCGAGGACGAGATTTAAACGACGCGAAATCCGAGATACCAATCGTCGCGAAGGCGTTATTACCTTTCATGATATTAATCTCCAATGTCTTGCGTGATATAGGCCAGAGCGACTTTCCCGCTCCCACCTGATGTTCACGCTTTGGACGCGGGCGGACAACTGACAGACTTTACAGTTATGCATTGCCTCGTATTGTGCTAGGTCCTTCGTACCTGATATCGGTACGCTGGTGCCGCCTTGGTGTTTCACAGGTACAATGCGCCCCTTGCCCGTGACCGCCTGACTAAAAAAACTATGTCCTTGCCCAAGCATCACCTGGAATTGCTCAGCCCTGCCCGCGATGTCGCCATTGCCCGCGAGGCCATCCTGCATGGCGCTGACGCCGTGTACATCGGCGGCCCGAGCTTCGGCGCACGCCACAACGCCTGCAACGAAGTCAGCGAAATCGCCGAACTGGTCGAGTTTGCCCGCCGTTACCACGCGCGTATTTTCACCACCATCAATACCATCCTGCACGACAACGAGCTGGAGCCGGCGCGCAAGCTGATCCATCAGTTGTACGACGCCGGTGTCGATGCGCTGATCGTCCAGGATCTGGGCGTGATGGAGCTGGACATTCCGCCGATCGAGCTGCACGCCTCGACCCAGACCGACATCCGCACCCTCGAGCGAGCGAAGTTCCTCGATCAGGCCGGTTTCTCCCAGTTGGTGTTGGCCCGCGAGCTGAACCTGAAAGAAATCCGCGCCATCGCCGATGAAACCGATGCCGCCATCGAGTTCTTCATCCACGGCGCGCTGTGCGTGGCCTTCTCCGGCCAGTGCAACATCTCTCACGCGCAAACCGGCCGCAGCGCCAACCGTGGCGACTGCTCCCAGGCGTGCCGCTTGCCCTACACCCTCAAGGATGAAAAGGGTGGCGTGATCGCCTACGAAAAACACCTGCTGTCGATGAAAGACAATAACCAGAGCGCCAACATCCGCGCTCTGGTCGAGGCCGGCGTGCGTTCGTTCAAGATCGAAGGTCGCTACAAGGACATGGGCTATGTGAAGAACATCACCGCCTATTACCGCCAGCGCCTCGACGACGTGCTTGAAGACCGCCCGGACCTGGCCCGCGCTTCCAGCGGCCGTACCGTGCATTTCTTCCTGCCCGATCCGGAAAAGACCTTCCACCGTGGCAGCACCGATTATTTCGTCACCGATCGCAAGATCGACATCGGCGCCTTCGATTCGCCAACCTTCACCGGCCTGCCGGTCGGTACGGTGGAAAAAGTCGGCAAGCGTGACATGCAGGTCGTCACCCATGAGCCGCTGTCCAACGGTGACGGTCTGAACGTACTGGTCAAACGCGAAGTGGTCGGTTTCCGCGCCAACATCGCCGAGGCCAAAGGCGAGTTCGAAGAAGACGGCGAGAAGCGCTACCGCTACCGCGTCGAGCCGAACGAAATGCCCGAGGGCCTGTTCAAGCTGCGTCCGAGCCACCCGCTCAATCGCAACCTTGATCACAACTGGCAACAGGCGTTGCAGAAAACTTCTTCGGAACGTCGTGTGGCCCTGAGCTGGTTCGCTCGTCTGCGCGAAGAACAGCTGGAAGTGACCGCGACCAGCGAAGAAGGCATCAGCGCCAGCGTCACCCTCAACGGGCCGTTTGGTGTCGCCAACAAGCCTGAGCAAGCGCTGGAGCAATTGCGCGACCTGCTTGGTCAGCTCGGCACCACGCAGTATCACGCCACCGACATCAAGCTGGATGCGCCGCAAGCGTTCTTCATTCCCAACTCGCAGCTCAAGTCTCTGCGCCGCGAAGTCATCGAAGCGCTGACTGCGGCACGTGTCGCCGCGCATCCGCGTGGCAGCCGCAAGGCCGAAACCACGCCGCCGCCGGTGTACCCGGATTCGCACCTGACCTTCCTCGCCAACGTCTACAACCAGAAGGCGCGCGACTTCTACCACCGTCACGGCGTCAAGCTGATCGACGCGGCGTACGAAGCTCACGAAGAGCCGGGCGAAGTGCCGGTGATGATCACCAAGCACTGCCTGCGGTTCTCCTTCAACCTGTGCCCGAAACAGGCCAAAGGCGTGACTGGTGTGCGTACCAAGGTCGCGCCGATGCAGTTGATCCACGGCGATG
Source organism: Pseudomonas sp. Sample_23 (assembly GCF_004307595.1). Classification (NCBI taxonomy): domain Bacteria; kingdom Pseudomonadati; phylum Pseudomonadota; class Gammaproteobacteria; order Pseudomonadales; family Pseudomonadaceae; genus Pseudomonas; species Pseudomonas sp. Sample_23. The sequence goes on along the minus strand of NZ_RCNX01000010.1, from coordinate 49,911 downwards.
AGGTGCTGACGCTGAAGTTCGATTGCAAGCCATGCGAGATGCACATCATCGGTAAGATGAAAGGCCACATCCTCAACCTGCCGCAGCCGGGCAGCGTGGTCGGCCACATCAGCCCTGAAGACCTGATGAAAACCATCCCGCGCGCACCGCACTGAGTGACCGGCGTGCGCGGTGCTTCGGCAACGCGCACGCCTGCTTGGCTCAAGCGCGGTAAATCGCAGGCATAAAAAAACGCCAACTTCTTGCGAAGTTGGCGTTTTTTCGTAGATGGCAGGGGCGGCTGGATTCGAACCAACGCATGGCAGGATCAAAACCTGCTGCCTTACCGCTTGGCGACGCCCCTGTAGCTCTGGTCAGCGGCTCCGTTAGGATCGCTGTGAGAACGGGGCGCAATTTAACAACATTCATTTCGTTTGGGAAGCCCGAGATGAAATATTTTTTGTTTTAAAACAGCCACTTATTATTTTCGCGCGAAAACTCACCGTTTCATCGCCATGTATCACACTGTGTACGCGCCCCGCTGCTACACAACCCAATGCAAAAACGCTCTCTGGCGACACAGAGCAGATACCTCGCCACGCTTCAATGCACCCAGGGTTTCAAGGGTTCATCCAGCCCCTTGGCCACAGGCTCGCAAAGGAGACGTCAGCATGAAACAGGCTCTGCACACCTCTAAAATCACCGCCGCGCTCGGCTTGTCAGTCCTGGCGCTGTCACTGCTCGGCACCGTCGGCAGCGCTCAGGCGCAAACCACTGAACCGGCCGCCGTCAGCTATTCAGCGCCCTCTCCTTTCGGCCCGCTGAAGCACATCAAGGCAGGCTTGCTCGATGTGGCCTACGCCGAAACCGGTCCTGCCGATGGGCCGGTGGTGATCCTGCTGCACGGCTGGCCCTACGACATTCACAGCTACGACGAAGTCGCACCACTGCTCGCGGCCAAGGGTTACCGCGTGCTGATGCCGTATGCACGGGGTTATGGCGACACGCAATTCCTGTCCAAAGCCACTCTGCGCAACGGCCAACCGGCAGCGCTGGCCAGCGACGTGATCGACTTCATGGACGCGCTGAAAATCAAACAAGCAGTGCTTGGCGGCTACGACTGGGGCGCGCGTTCAGCGGGCATCGTCGCGGCCTTGTGGCCAGAGCGCGTGAAAGCGCTGGTGGCGGTCAGCGGCTATCTGATCGGCAACCAGGCCGCCGGGCAGAATCCACTGCCGCCGAAAGCCGAATTGCAGTGGTGGTACCAGTTCTACTTCGCCACCGAACGCGGCCGCGTTGGCTATGAAAAGAACACCCACGACTTCGCCAAACTGATCTGGCAGCTGGCTTCGCCGCAGTGGAAGTTCGACGAAGCCACTTTCGAGCGCAGCGCCCAAGCGTTGCAGAACCCCGATCACGTCGAGATCACCGTGTTCAACTACCGCTGGCGGCTGGGCCTGGTGCAGGGCGAGGCGAAATATGCCGCGCTGGAAGAGAAGCTTGCGACTGCCCCGTCGATCAGCGTGCCGACGATTACCCTGGAAGGCGATGCCAATGGAGCGCCACATCCCAAGCCTGAGGACTATGCCAAGCGTTTTACCGGCAAATATCAATTCAGATTGATTGAGGGTGGGATTGGGCACAATTTGCCGCAGGAAAGCCCGGCGGCGTTTGCGCAAGCTGTAATCGATGCTGATCGTCTCTGACAGACCCGCCCTCAATACCCCTCACCCTAGCCCTCTCCCGGAGGGAGAGGGAACTGATTGGGGGATATTCGAGATTTACGCCGACCTGAAAGCGCTGTATTGAATCCAAAGTCGACGTCCATCTTTCAGGTCGATGTACAGCGCAAGATACCTCGGTCGGCTCCCTCTCCCTCTGGGAGAGGGCTGGGGTGAGGGTTTTTGGGGATTGCACCGGTCGATCTATTTAACCAGCCGTTTTTCCTTCGAAGGCCGATAACCGAAGTACGAGCTGTAGCACTTGCTGAAATGGCTCGGCGAGACAAAACCGCAAGCCACCAGCACTTCCACCTGCGACAGCTCGGTGTGTTGCAGCAGGCGCCGTGCTTCGGTGATGCGCAGTTCCAGGTAATAGCGCTGCGGCGTGGTGCCCAGTTGTTCCTTGAACAAGCGCTCGAGCTGGCGCCGTGAGCGGCCGGCGTAGACCGCCAGTTGTTCCAGCTCAAGCGGCTCTTCGAGGTTGGCATCCATCAGCTTGATCACTTCCCGCAACGGCGCGCTGACGCAGATGTTTTCATCCGGTTTGATCCGCCTGTAGCGCGATTCCTCGAACGCCAGAATGTCCTCGACACCCTCGACCAGCGCCTTGCCGTGCAGGCTTTTGATCCAGTCCAGCGCCATGTGGAAAGCCCCCGACGGGCTCGACGCGGTGAGCCGGTCGCGGTCGATCACAAAGGGTTCGCTACTGACGTGGGTGCTCTTGGCGATTTCGGTCAGTGCCGGGCGATGTTCCGGGTGAATCGCGCAACGGTAGCCGTCGAGCAACCCGGCGCGGCCGAGAAACCACGAACCGTTCCACAACCCGGCCAGACTGACGCCCCGCTCCGCCGCCAGTTTGAGCAAATGCACAAACCCATCGCTCGCTCGCAACTCGGTGCGATAACCGCCGCAGACCACCAGCAGATCCAATTCCTCGAGCGCTGCTGAGTCCAGGCGCGCATCGGGGCGGATCACCAACCCCAGGTCGCTGATGACCTCGCCCTCACCCAGACCGAAGGTGCGCGAGGTAAACAGCCCCGGGCGCAACAGATTAGTGGTCACCACGGCGTCCAGCGTCTGCGTAAAGGCCGGTAGCGAAAAGTGTTCGAGCAGCAGAAAACCGGTGCGCGTCAACTGCGCGTTATCGCTTTGCTCATTCAGATAGCGGAGGTTTTTCCCCTTCATGCCTCCGCTGAATTGGCGTCGTTCGGTCAAGTTTCAATCCATCGGTCACATTGTTGTGCGCCGATAGTTGGCCGGAACCGGTAAAGAGTCAATCACGTCATCGGGCCACACCACCAAACAACCCATGGCCGTCGCCCCGGATCTGTCAAACGACCGTGTTCAACCCCGCCCCGAGCCGCCCTTCGAGGCGCCCAAACAGGACGTAGTGTTGATAGCCACTGGAGAAGGCGCCTGTGGCGATTGCCGTCTTTACGTCGGCGTTGAGTCGCAGATATTGAGCCTCATCGAAATGCTCGGCGCTGACTTCACCTGTACGGCCCAGACGTTCGCTATCAATCGGCTGCTCGAGAATCGTGCGTCGTTGAAAGTCGATGATGCGATTGACGGCATGACTTTCCAGCGGCCCCTTGTTGGGCGATGCGGAGTAGATGTGGAGACCGTTCTTCGCGCAGCGGTTGCACAAGTCCACGCAGTTCTTTTGCGTGGATTTGCGACTCATCAATTCCTGCACCGGCATGTCCAGATACTTGCCGACGCTGTATTCAGACTGATTGAAAATCGTGCAGCACAGCACGGTATTGCCATTGCAATCGAGTACCAGCCAATCATCTTTCAGAGTGCACGCCTGTTTGGGGTATTGCTTGACCAGATTGACCAGGTCTGCATACGGTGGCAACGCCAGGCGCTTGAGGGTTTCCCGGTCCGTGTCGGTGACCGAGGCATCGTCTTCGACGATGGCGAAGGTTTTTTCCAGCGGCATCATCACCGAGTAGCCGGTGGAGAAATTGAAACCCAGGCGCTCGCTGAACTCGCGCATCAGCCCCTCTTCTTCGAGGTTATCCAGATAGCGGTGGTAATAGACCTCGATAAGGGTATTCAGGCCGTGACGCTGCTTGAGGTCATGCAGCTTGATCATGTTCTGCTTGACCACTTCGATGTCGCCGCCGACATGCCCTTGGCGGTAGGTGTCCTGGTGGAACCCGGACAGGGAGACACGGAAGAACCAGGGATTGGCGAGCATCGCGCTTTCAATGTTCTTGGCCAAGTTCAAGTTGGAGCTGATGCCGCTTTGCAGACCTGCAGCGTTAATGATTTCGACGAACTCACCGATGCGCGGGTGAATCAACGGCTCGGTCCAGTTGTACAAAAAGATCGCCTTGACCCCTTCACGCCGTGCCTTATCGACAATCTGCGTGAACATCTTGAGCTGCATGGCTTTCTTGAAATTGGCATTTTCCGAATTACCCATCGGGCATGACGGGCAGCTCAGATTGCAGGCGCCGACGATATCGATGTACATATTCATTACGCGCATAGCTCCTTGGGTCGAACGTGCACCTCTCATCACGAGCACGTTCGGGTCGCCGGGTTGGTTGTTTTTCTGACGACCCGCCTTCACGTAAAGCAATAAGCGCACCAGAGCCCTACGCCATTAACGCCACAATCCAGTCGATAAACACCCGCAATTTCAAGCTGACATGCCGGTTCGGCGGATACGCGACGTAAAGCGGCATGCTTTCCAGGCGCCAGCCCTCAAACAACGGCACGAGCTCTCCGCGCGCCACATGCGCGTCAGACATATACGTCGGCAACCACAACACCCCCATGCCCGCCAGCCCTGCCGCCAGATAGGCATTGCCGTCATCCACCGCAAGCACATGCCGGCCCTTGATCTGCAGGCGCTCGGTGCCATTGTGCAACGTGTACGGAAGAGGTTTACCAGTGCGAGCCCAGAGGAAAGCGACGACGCGGTGATGGGAGTCTTGCAGTTCCAGTGGGTGCTCAGGCGTCCCTTCGCGATCCAGATAAGCCGGCGCGGCGAAAACACCCAAGGGCAGATCTGCTAGCTTGCGCGCCATCAACGATTGATCGAGCAGCTCGCCGCCGCGCACCACGCAATCGACGTTCTCATCGATGATGTCGACGATGCGGTCGCTAACGCCCATGTCGATCTGGATGTCCGGGTATCGCGCGTGAAAATCCGGCAAGGCTGGCACCAGAATATGCCGCGCGAACGGGCTCGGCACGTCGATGCGCAAGCGCCCGCGCGGCCGTGCGGCGGCACCGGGCAGGCTGGTTTCGGCGTCGTCCATGTCGGCCAACAGCTTGATCACCCGCTCGTAATACGCCGCGCCATCAGCGGTGACGTTGACCTTGCGCGTGGTGCGATTGAGCAGCTTGACCCGCAGCCGCGCCTCCAGTTGCTGCACCAGTTGCGTCACCGTGGTCTTGCTCATGTGCAAGGTTTCGGCAGCTTTGGTGAAACTGCCCGCCTCGACCACCCGGGCAAAGGCCTGCATCGCATCGAACCGGTCCATCCACGCCCCTCGATTGTTTGGGATTTGCAAACAGTGAACGCCAAGCTTGCGCGTTTATCCGCGCACTGCAAATACCTAAAGTCGTTCCCATCAACCCCTGATGGAGTCAGCCCCATGTCCAAGCGCGATGTAGTTTTCCCACCCGCCCGCCATGCCTTGTATGAGCGTCACCGATACTCGCCGGCGATTCGCTCCAACGGTTTCCTGTTTGTCTCCGGACAAGTCGGCAGCCGTGAGGATGGCTCGCCCGAGGCCGATCTGCGCGATCAGGTGCGCACCGCCTTCAACAACCTCAACGCGATCCTCGCTGCGGCCGGTTGCAGCTTCGATGATGCGGTGGATGTCACCGTGTTCATGGTCGATCCGCACTCGACGTTCGAAACGATCTGGACTGTGGTACCGGAGTTCTGGGGCGAAGCGCCGTTTCCGACCATCACCGCTGTCGGCGTGACCTGGCTGGCGGGTTTCGATTTTGAAATCAAGGTGATTGCCAGACTGCCCGAAGCGGCTTGACCGGAACGGCACACAAACAGACACAACGCGCCGGCACGGAGGCTGGCCAATCTCCTCGCGAATGCGTATAACCTCGCCGTTTCGTCTACCCTGACGTGGCGCGCCGTTGACTACCGGTGGCCCTTCGAATGTTGACGCTTACGAAACGGAGAATTCTATGTTCAAGCGTACCCTCGCCCTCACCGCCGGTCTGGCGCTGTCCTTTTCTGCCCTGATGACGCAAGCCGCTGATGTGTTGCGCGTCAGCGCGATTCCCGACGAAGCCCCGACCGAGCTGCTGCGCAAGTTCGAACCGCTGGGCGCCTATCTTGAGCAGCAGTTGGGCATGAAGGTGCAGTTTGTGCCTGTCGCTGACTACCCGGCCGTGGTTGAAGCGCTGGCCACCGATCGCCTCGACATGGCTTGGCTCGGCGGTTTCACTTTTGTGCAGGCACGTTTGAAGACCGACGCCACCACGCCAGTGATCCCGCTGGTGCAGCGCGAGCAGGACGCGCAGTTCACCAGCAAATTCATCACCGCCGACCCGAACGTGAAAAGCCTCGCCGACCTCAAGGGCAAAACCTTCGCCTTCGGTTCGGTGTCGTCCACCTCGGGCAGCCTGATGCCGCGTTACTTCATGCTGAAAAACGACGGCATCAAACCTGAGGGCTTCTTCAGCCGCGTCGCCTACTCCGGCGCGCATGACGCCACCGTTGCCTGGGTGCAGGCCGGCAAGGTCGACGCTGGTGTATTGAACGCCAGCGTCTGGCAGAAACTGGTCGACGCCGGCAAGGTCGACACCAGCAAGGTCAAGGTCTTTGCCACCACGCCGACCTACTTCGATTACAACTGGACCGTGCGCGGCACCCTTGATCCTAAGCTGGCCGCGAAAATCAAGAAAGCCTTCCTCGACCTCGACCCGGCCAATCCTGAGCAGAAGAAGATCCTCGATCTGCAGGCCGCCAGTCGCTTCATCGAGACCAAGCCCGAGAACTACAAGGGCATCGAGGAAGCCGCCCGCGCCGCCGAACTGCTGAAATGACCCTACGCCTCACCCAGGGCAGCCTGCGCCATGCCAATGGCGTCGATGCCCTTCGTAACATCGACGTGCAGATTGGTGCTGGCGAACAGGTGGCGATCATCGGCCCGTCCGGCGCGGGCAAGTCGAGCCTGCTCAATCTGCTGGCGACTGCGCTCAAGCCCAGCAGCGGCGAGATCGAAGTGCTCGGCGAACGCGCCTGGCACTTGTCGGCGCACCAGCGGCAGCGCCTGCGTGCGCGCATCGGCCTGGTGCATCAGGCGCCGCCGATTCCGCCGCGTCAGCGGGTGATTACGGCGGTGCTGGCCGGCAAGCTCGGTCAGTGGAGTCTGGGCAAAAGTCTGCTGAACCTGCTGCATCCACTGGATGTGGCAGGCGCTCGCGCGGCGTTGGCGCGACTGGATCTGGGCGACAAACTGTTCGCCCATTGCCAGCAATTGTCCGGAGGGCAATTGCAGCGCGTCGGCATTGCGCGGGTGCTGTATCAGGCGCCGCAAATATTGCTTGCCGACGAACCTGTATCGGCCATGGACCCGGTGCTTGCCGGCCACACGCTGTCGATCCTGTCGCGCCATGCCCGCGAGCACAACGTCACGCTGGTGGCGAGCCTGCACGCGGTGGACCTGGCGCTGGCGCACTTTCCACGGATCATCGGCTTGCGCGACGGGCAGATTCTTTTTGATTGCCCATCCGATCAAGTCAGTCGCGACAAGCTCGATGCGCTGTACGCCAATGAACAACTGCAATCGCCAGCGCCAGCGGTCGCACCTTTGATTGTGCAGATTCCGCGATGCTGAAGGCCGATTCACGGGACCCGGCGGCGTGGCCGCGATTGTTGCTGACGCTGCTGGCGCTGGCCCTGCTGTGGCCGGGCATTCAGCTCAGCGAACTGGACCTGAGCGTGCTGTTTCAGGCCGACAGCCAGAACGAAATGGGCCGTTTTGTTTCGGCGTTCTGGCCACCCGCGCATGATCAGGCGTTTCTGCAACTGCTGCTCAAAGCCACCCTGCAAACCCTGGCGATTGCCACAGCGGGCATGGCCCTGGCCCTGCTGCTGGCGGTACCGGCAAGTCTGATCGCGAGCCGCGCACTGTCGCTTTCTGCCGCTTCGCGGGGCGGCGTGCCGAGCCTGCCCGGGCGCTTGCTGCGCTGGCCGGTACGCGGATTGCTGATCTTTTTGCGCAGCGTGCCGGAAATCGTCTGGGCGCTGTTGTTCGTGCGCGCGGTCGGCCTCGGGCCGGCGGCGGGCGTGCTGGCCATCGCCATCACCTACAGCGGCATGCTCGGCAAAGTCTACGCAGAAATTTTCGAATCCACCGACCAGCGCCCGGCGCACGCATTGTTGCAGGCCGGCAGCGGTCGACTGGCGGCGTTTGCTTACGGCACGCTGCCGAATGTCGCCGCCGAATTGCTCTCCTACACCGTCTACCGCTGGGAGTGCGCGATCCGTGCCTCGGTGGTGATGGGCTTTGTCGGTGCCGGTGGTCTGGGGCAACAGATCGACCTGTCGATCCGCATGTTCGCCGGCGGTGAAGTCGCCAGCATGTTGCTGACGTTCCTGCTGCTGGTGCTGTGCGCCGATCAACTCAGCCGCTTGCTGCGCTGGAGGCTGACATGAGGCGCTTGATCAACCTGCTGCTGCTCGCCGCCATTGCGGTCGCGGTGGTCGCCTCTTTTGCCTATCTGGAACTGGATCTTGCCGAACTCGGCAGCGCCAACAGCCTCAAGCAGATGGGCAGTTATGTGCAGCGTTTTCTCAGTCCCGACTTGAGCGCCGGGTATCTGAAAGCTATCGCTCACGGTTCGCTGGAAACTCTCGCTATGTCAGGCCTCGGCACCCTGCTCGCGGCGCTGTTCGGCATTGTTCTCGCGCTGCCCGCCGCCGGGCGTTTCGGCTGGCCGCTGCAAAGTGCGGCGCGCCTGCTGCTCAACGGCTTGCGGGCGATTCCAGAGCTGGTCTGGGCGGCGCTGATGGTGCTTGCCGCCGGTCTCGGACCGAACGCCGGCACCCTCGCCCTCGCTCTGCACACCACCGGCGTACTCGGTCGGCTGTTCGCCGAAGCGCTGGAAAACACCCCGCCGCAACCCGCCGAAGCGATTCGCTTGCAGGGCGGCAATCCGATCCTCGCTTTTTGCTACGGCACCCTGCCTAACCTCGCCCCGCAACTGCTCGCCTACTGCCTGTATCGCTGGGAAAACAACATCCGCATGGCCAGCGTGCTCGGTTTCGTCGGCGCCGGCGGCCTGGGCCAGATGCTGTATGTCAGCCTCAGCCTGTTCCAGGAAGCCCAGGCCAGTACGGTGATTCTGGCGATGCTGTTGCTGGTGTTTCTGGTCGATTGGTTGAGCGCCTGGAGCCGGCAGCGTTGGGTCAAAGCGTAGGCCGAGTGGATATCTGGCAAAAGCTGATTATGCTTCAGGAAACCTTGCAGCCCTGCGAGGCGGTCAGACTGTGCAAGCTTCACGCGACAGCGATGGCGACAGATGCCGACGGGCCAGAGTGCGACAGGCAGTAACGGGGGACTCCGGCCTACAACAATAAGCACGACGGAGAACACCCATGGCCACAATCGACACAGCATCCACCGGCACGCCACCGCGCAGCGGCGGCATCACCAAGGAGGAGCGCAAGGTCATCTTCGCCTCCTCGCTGGGCACGGTTTTCGAGTGGTACGACTTTTACCTCTACGGCTCACTGGCGGCGATCATCGCCAAGCACTTCTTCGCCGGCGTCAACGAAACCACCGCGTTCATCTTTGCCCTGCTGGCCTTTGCCGCCGGGTTTGCGGTGCGGCCGTTCGGCGCCATCGTCTTCGGGCGCCTGGGTGACATGATCGGGCGCAAGCACACGTTTCTGATCACCATCGTGATCATGGGCGTGTCGACGGCAATCGTCGGTTTGCTGCCGGGCTACGCCACTATCGGCGTCGCTGCCCCGGTGATTCTGATCACCCTGCGTCTGCTCCAAGGTCTGGCGCTGGGTGGTGAATACGGCGGCGCGGCAACCTACGTAGCGGAGCACGCACCACGCAACCGGCGTGGCTTTTTCACTTCGTGGATTCAAACCACCGCCACCCTCGGTCTGTTCATGTCGTTGCTGGTGATTCTCGCCTGTCGCACGGCGCTGGGTAACGAGGCGTTCGAAGCGTGGGGCTGGCGGATTCCGTTTCTGCTGTCGATCATTCTGCTGGCCGTGTCGGTGTACATTCGCCTGCAACTGAGCGAGTCGCCGGTATTTCAGAAAATGAAGGACGAAGGCAAGGCCTCGAAAGCGCCGCTGACTGAATCCTTTGCGCGCTGGGACAATCTCAAAGTGGTGATCATGTCGCTGCTCGGCGGCACCGCCGGGCAAGCAGTGGTCTGGTACACCGGGCAGTTCTATGCGCTGTTCTTCCTGTTGCAAACATTGAAGATCGACGCGCAGACCGCCAATCTGCTGATCGCCGGATCGCTGCTGATCGGCACACCGTTCTTCGTGATTTTCGGCAGCCTGTCCGATCGCATCGGGCGCAAGCCGATCATCATGGCCGGCTGCATCCTGGCGGCGCTGACCTACTTTCCGATTTTTACTGCGCTGACCCAGTACGGCAATCCGGACGTGTTCGTCGCCCAGGAAAAAAATCCGGTCAAGGTAATCGCCAATCCTGATCAGTGCTCGTTCCAGTTCGATCCGGTGGGCAAGGCCAGATTCACCAGTTCCTGTGACTTGGCGAAAACGTTACTGGCGAAACGCGCGATCCCTTATGAGAACGTTGCCGCCGAACCGAACACGGTGGCGCAGGTGCGCATCGGTGACCGCGTTGTCGAGAGCTTCGAAGGCAGCGCCCTCACCGCCGCCGACTTCAAGGCCCGCAACGACGCCTTCACCGCCAGCCTCGGCGCAGCGTTGAAAGACGCCGGCTACCCGGAAAAAGCCGATCCGGCGAAAATCAACTACCCGATGATGCTGCTCCTGCTCACCGTGCTGGTGATCTACGTGACCATGGTTTATGGCCCGATCGCCGCGTGGCTGGTCGAACTGTTCCCGACGCGCATCCGCTACACCTCGATGTCGCTGCCCTACCACATCGGTAACGGTTGGTTCGGCGGCTTCCTGCCGACCGTGGCGTTCGCCATGGTCGCCGCCACCGGCGATATCTACTACGGGCTGTGGTACCCGATCGTCATTGCAGTGGCGACGGCGATACTCGGCACGTTCTTCCTGCCGGAAACCAAGGATCGCGACATTCTGAAAGACTGAAAAAGCCGCAGCGCCCTCTCCTGCGGGAGAGGGCACAGCCGCTGAAAAATTTCGAACGTCTGCCGCCGCGCTGTCTCCAATGTGTACACCCACAGGAGGCCAGCGCCATGAACCCCAACGACGACAAAACCCCCAACGCCCCACCCACCGATGCCAGCGGCAAACCGGTGAATGTGGTCGAGCGCGATCTGCAGGACCGCGACAACAACACCGAGGGCGTGGACAAAGTCATCACGCCGTCTTCCACTCGGGTCAAAGAGCAGGAAGCGGAAGAGCTGCAGCGCAAAGTCGACGAGATCGAGCGCAAGGTTGCAGACGGTAACTAAGTGCGGCGTGGCTGTGGCCGCGGCTTTGAGCGGCGGCTGTCAGCCCGATGACCAAAAGCTGATTTCCTACAGAATTGAACTACACAGCTGATCGACTGCACGTGCATCACAAGCGAAGCGTCTGACAGATTTGCATCGTCTGTTTGCGGATGATGTCTCCCTCGTCCCGCCAGTGACGACAACGAGCCACATCCCCCTTAGACTGCTTCATATTGATCATGGAGGTCATGATGAGCGCTGAACTTTCACTTATCGTTTCAGACTTCGAAACCGAAGAAGAGGCTGCGGAATACGACCTTTGGTTTCGTGCGCAGGTTCAGGAAGCACTTGATGATCCGCACCCTGGCATTCCCCATGCCGAAGCAATGGTGTTGCTCGATCAGATGAATGAAGAAAACCGCAGGAAGCGCCGCGCTGCGGGTTAAATGGAGCTACAAGGCTATTCGTCAACTGGCTGACATCATTGATTACATCGATCAGCACAACTCCGTTGCTTCGGTTTCCTTTCAACGTAAAGCCGTTGCCGCAGCGCAGAAACTTTCTTCTATACCCCATGGCTACCGATCCGGTCGGGTGTCTGGCACTCGCGAAATGGTGATTCATCCGAACTATCTGCTGGTTTATCGGGTGAATGGGGAGATCGACATACTCAGGGTGCTTCACGCTCGACAAAAATATCCCCTATCCCCTTCACTCTAAACAAAGGCGGCCAACCGGCCGCCCAAACGTACTGCACGAGAGTCTTTTACAACGTCAGCTGCCCACGCTCCTCCTCGGTCAGCTGCTGCTTCGCCTGTTCATCCAATGCCCCGGCGCCGAGCACCTGCACCGGGCTGTCCGGGTTATAACCGGTCGCCGGCGTGCGACTGGCACCATCGCGCGTTGGTGCCAGTTGCTCGTTGCCGAAGCTGAGCACCTGCACAGTGAACACCGAGGCCTGGTTCTGCCGCGCCGCTGCCTGTTGCTGCCGGGCGACGTCTTCCGCCGCTTGGGTCGCGGAGGATGCTGCCGAACTGGCCGAGGTGATTGCGCCGGTATTCACTGCCGACACCACCGGCACGCCGGTTGCCTTGCCCTGCACCGAAATGTTCGCGGCGTTGACCACCGTCAGCGCGGCGATGTTGACGTTGCCTGACACGCGAATCCCCGCCTCGCCGGCATCGATGGTGCCCAGTGGCGCAATCAGGTCGATGTTGCCCGGTGCCACTTCGGCGATCGGATTGAGCGTGGCGATACCGGCCCCGGTACTCGGCACCGACGGCGACAGCGTGACGTTGCCCCAAATGTCGTAGACACGTTTTGGCGGGGTGTAGACCACGGTGGTTTTCGAGCCGCGACCGGCGTTGATATCGCCCTCGGCGGACCAGCCGAGAATCGAGCCGCCGAAGGTGGTCATGATCCGGCTCTGGCCAAGCAGAATGCTGCCTTGCGAGTACAGCTGGATGTCGCCCGAACCCTGGGTGATGATCCCCGCCGTCGACGGCGGCGCCGCGCCTTCGATGCCGAACACCTGGCCACCGCCCGGTGTGAGCATCTGGATATCGCCGCCAAACAGCGTCTTGACCCCGGCGCCACCGTACATCGTGATATCGCCGTCGTAACGGATCGGATTGCCGGCGACATCAGTGGTCGGGAACAGTGCCGCAATGGCGTTGCGACCGCGCAGGTAACTGCCAGTGCGCGGGCCGTCGGCATCGGTGTATTCCAGGCCACCGGCACGCAATTCGGCGAAGTACACCTGGCGGGCGAAGATCGCCTGTTCGGTACTCGGCAGTGCGGCGAAGAACGCTTGCGCCTGTTCGTCGCTACCCTTGAAGCCATAACCCAGGCTCAGCCAGCTCTGCAGTTCTTCGACGTAGGTCTTGACCACTTTGCCCGGCTGCGCGCTGAGGGCCACCGCTGAATCCGCTACGTTTTGCGGGTTCAGATAACGCGTAATGAACCGTGAGTAATCCGGCCCCTGCGCGCCCGCACCCGCTTGCATCACGATGCTCGCACCGGGGCGCTGATCACCTGCCACGACAGGGCCGAGGCTGGTGATGCTGGCGCGATCCTCCATCAGGATATTGCGCCCGGCATTGACGTCCAGAACACCCGGGCCGGCAATGTCGAAGCTGCTGTAGAGAATGTCTCGCCCGGCCGAAACCCGCGAAATGTCGCGCGCATCGTTATGCACGAACAGATTGCCGGTAGACGCGATCTGTTCGTTATTGCGACTCATGCCCCCAACGGGCGCAAACGTGGGTTGCCCCAAATTGGTACCGGACGCCACGATGTCACGCCCCGCCACCATCCACACCGGGCCTGCCGATTCATACCAGGTGCGCTTCGTGGTCGCGAACGCCAGCGTTTCGCCCGTGCGAATTCCTACCAGGTCACCGGTCAGTGCATAGAAGCGCGCCGGCCCCTGAACACTGCTCAACCCCGAGTAGCTATCGGGACCAAAGGCAAACAGTGGATAGCGCGAATTGGTTTGCGCCAGCACACCATCGCTGCCGGCGTTGGTCGTGATCGGCCGAGCGGACTGGTTGTTGCCGTAGCCATTGAACGCGGGTGCAAACGGTGTGGCGAGCGCCGCCGGGCTGGCCCCTGACTGGTTGATGGCGTAGCCGCCGGCATAGATCGAATCCCCAGCGATCAGTTCAAGCTGCCCCGCGCTGGAAGGTGCCAACAGCAATGACCAGGCCAGAGCCGGCGCCGGGTTGCCTATGCCGTAGGCCGCTGATGGTCCCGCATAAATCGAGCCCTGGCCGGCCACGGCACGCAATATCGAAGGAAAGACGAAGCGGTCATCGGTCGGTGACCCGTTAAGCCCGGCGACGGGGTCCTGCCCGGTGGTTTCCATCAACTGGGTGCTGGGCGTCAGGTTGCCGCCGGCCGAGAACAAATCGATGGCCGTGTGATCGGTCCACAGCGAGAAACCACTCAAACCGCCACCGGCATGGTAAATGCCATCCGCCGTGGTAAACGGTGTGGAGTTCTGCAACCTCACGCGGCCCGGATCGGCGGCGCCACCCAACACCAGATCGCCGCGGGTGTTGAGGCGCATGCCGGAGTCACCGGGAATCAGCACCAGCCCACCACTGGCATTACTGGCCGTCGAGTTGAACGGGTCGAAGGCGCGCGTTTCCCGTGGGTCATGAAACAGCGCCGAGGCGCCGTACTGCAGATTGATACCGCCCAACGCGGCGCCCGTCAGTTGCGCCGCACCGCGCAGGTTGATGAGCGCGCCCTGCAAGTCGTGTGTCGGCGTGCCGGTACCGGCCAGGCCGGCACGTGCCTGCAGAGACGGATTAAGGACACCGCCCAGACGAATATCCAGGTCTCCGCCACCGGTCAGTTGCAGCTTCCCGTCACTGCCCACGCGGCCCGTACTGCCGACAGCTACGATCAACCCCTGACTGCGAGGGTACGACGCATACCTGTCGTCGCCCATGGCCTTGAGCATGCCAGCATCCCCGCCGGCGCTCAGACTGATGTTGCCGCCGCCCAGCGTACCGAACCCGGTAAAGCCTACCAGATAAGGTCTGGTTTCCTCGCCCAGCGCTGGCAATGGCTGCGCAGCGTAGCTGCCGAAATTGATCCACCAGGCAGTCGGTACATCGTTGTTGCCGGTGCCCTGGCGCCAGAGCCAATTGCCCACCGCCACACTCGGCACCTGCTCCCGCGTGCCGTCGCCCGTGGCGACCGAGCGACGGCCAAGCACGTCACCCGACACAGACCCGCCGGCATTGATCGTCAGTTTACCGCCCATCTGCGGATACCAGGCCTGATAGAGGTTGGCACTGCCGCCATCGACCCATTTTTCGTAATCGCTGCCAGCGCTGCCCAATACCGAGCCATCAGCCGACAGCCTTCCGCGGGGCTGGTTATAACGCGCGTCGACGTCTGCCGATTGGGTGCCGGCGGTGTAGACGCCGAAAGGTGAGGCCATGCTGAGGTTACCGGCCGCCATCAAATCCAGGTCGCCGGTGCCAGTACGCAAAACGCTGAACATCTGCGTGTGGGCCTGGGCGCTCTTGCTCGGATTGTTTTCAATACACAGTGCCGGGTCGATGGAGCACCAGAACAATTCGTCATCGTTCATCGGTGTGTAATCCGGCATGCCCATCCAGTTGCCAGGCGCCCACACACTGCGCGCCATGGGCGCGCAAGAACCGGGAGCGATATCACAGAGCACAAGGTATTCCTCGGGAACCGGTTCGTACGGTGTAAAGCCATACTCGTTATCCACCGCCCAGACCAGTTTGCCGGCCACCTCGATCATGCTCACACCATAGTGAGTGTCGGCCATCTGCAAGTTGCCAACGCTGGCCTGAGGTTTCACGCTACGGCTGTCGGCCGCGGTCAGATCGGCCCCTGCCACCATGCGCATCGACCACGACGCACTGCCCGCCGGCAGCATGCTGGCGATCGCCCAGTTACGACCTTGCTGGTTTCCATTGGCAGGACGCAGGTCGAGGAATACCGTGCCATCGGCGAGCTTCACGTTGGTCATGGAGGGGATCAGCGAACCCCGCAACAGCGCCAACGTTCCGTTCAACACAACACCCACCGTTTTATTGTCGGCATCAACCGCACCCGGCAGCGGCACGCCTTTGGGCCAGAGCAGGGCCTGCAGTGCGGTGGCGTTGTTCAAGCGAATACCTGCACCCAAACGACTGCCGGCCGGCAGGGTCACAGCGTTGTCGAGCAACGTACCGGCGGCATACATCAGGTTACCCGCCGCGTCATGCACATCGCCGGCCAGCACCGTTCCAACCTGTAACACGTAAGGTGCGGCCAATGTGCTCTGAACCGGCAACACCGTGCCCGCGGCCAGTGTGGCGGCTTGAATCGGCAGGTCGTAATTCAAGGTGGCGCCAACCGGAAAGAGCGTCCCTTCGGCAAGGCTGACACCACTGCCCGGTACGATCAGGTCACCGCCGAAAGGCTGTATCCCCGGCAACAGTTTCCAGCCAGCGTCGTCCACGGTTTCCGGCGGCGGTGCGAAACCGTCGTTGATGCTGCCGTAGATATCGAGGTTGCCACCGGCACGGATCAACAGGCTGCCCGCTTCCCCGCTGCCATACACCGAGGTCCGGCGAGTGTGCGGGTTGAGGCTGGCGTAACGGTAGCCGGACAAGTCGAGATCGCCCTGCACCACCAGATCGCCGTCAGCGGTTTTGCTGACGATTTCCACCCCCGGGCGCAGATGAAACGCATCGTCATAGGTCGCATTGTTGAGGCCGGCCAGTTTGCGTTGTAGCAGATCACTGTTACCCAGCGCCGTATCGATAAAGCCGCTGCTGTCTGAGTGAATGCGATCCAGGTAGGCTTGATCGATCACTTGATACGGGCGACCGCTGGCCGCCGGATCGGTGCCATCGGCAGCATCACTGTAACTTCGCACGGCATTCAGTCCGATGGAGCGGGCACCTTGAATACTCAACGTACCGCTGGCATCCACCGCAATGTCACCGCCGCCCAGGCGCGGTGCATTGAGCTCCAGCGTCCCACGCAACACGTCATCGCTTTGTCCCGCCTGGTTTCCAGGCACGGCATCGGTGCCGTGACGCAGATCAATCCGTGCACCAGCGGCCAGCGTCAGCACGCCGTCACCTGAATTGAGTTCAACCATGGCGCGGTTCGGTGCGTCGATGATTTTGCCGTAGCTGTCGACGCGCAGTACGCGGCCATGGGCATCGAGCAGCGCGTTGCCTGTCAGGTTCAAACCGTTTTTGCCAGCAAGGCGAATGCTGCCGACCCGTTCACCACTGGCATCGATCACCCCGTCCACGGTCAGGTTGCCGTTGTCCACCGAGACATTGACTTGGCCCGCTTTGAGTTCGTTACCGATACGCAGATCGCCCTGCTTGAACTGGAAGCTTCGACTGCCCACTACCCCGCCGGCATTCAAGCGCAGGTTAAGGCTGGCAAAGGCCTCGCTCAAATCACCCGCCAGGCGCTGGGCGCGAATGTCCACGCCACCGGCCTTGTACGGCACCCACGTACCGCCCGCGTCGTAATAGCCACTGCTGCTGCCGACAATCTGCCCTTGCAGATCAACCTGTCCAGCGTCAGTGGCCAGGGCCACAACGTTCAATTGCCCGGCCTGATTGTTGACGGCGGAAAGATCGATGCGCGAGCCCGCCAACTGTCGAATATTGCCGTTGTTGCTCTGCAACGACACGTCGCCGCCCCAGCTGTATTTCTGCACATCATTGAACGGCAGAACCCGGCCCGCCATGTCCACCTGCGCGCCGCTGCCAAGCAGCAGATCATCCTCGGCATTGACCAGCAGCTTGCCGCTGGCGAGGACGATGCGACTGTCGAGCACAACACTGCGTGCCGTCAGGCTCAGTTGCGCACCGAGGGCATCCGCGGCAGCCGTTGTGGCGCTACCACTCAGATTCAGGTTGTTGCCCGCCTTGAGTTCACTGACCGAGGCGGCCTCGCCGGTCAGCAATGGCGTGCGCAGATTGAGATTGCCGCCGCTGTAGCTGAACCCCTTGACCGCGTCATAAGCCCCTTGGGATTCGTACACCGCCAGACTGCCCTTGTGGTTGGCGGTGATGCGCTCGCTGGCGTTGAGGTTGACGTTGGCAAACCCCAGGGCCAGTCGGTTATTGCGATCCAGGCCATTGGGCTGCGGGTTCGGGCCATAACCCAATTCGATCCGCTGTGCCTGAATATCCAGCGTGCCGTGCCCGTTGCCGGCGCCGTCCTTGACCACCGTACCCGGGGCCTGAGTCGCCCCGTTCCAGATCAGATTGCGGGTGCGGATCGTCGCGACATCGGTGGCAGCGCCCGAGCCGTAGATGGCCGGGCTACCCAACACCAGATTCTGCAAACGGCTCTGGCCGGTCTGCGGATCAATGGTGTCGAGGGTCACGCTGCCGAAAAAGTTGAACGCATCGCGGGCCACCAGACTCAGGGTTTCCAGGGCGGGGGCGCCAGATTGCGTGTCGCCCTGCAACAGGCGATCCAGCACGTTCTGGTTAAGCGTCAGGCCCGCGGGTGTGCGGCCGCTGGCTGCGGCCAGTGCTTGCGAACTGCCGGCATTGACCACACCGACCGAAAGCCCGAGTTGGCGAGTGCCAAAGCGCACGCTTTCGCCCAGTTCGAAGTCTTTGTCAGTGGCGGCGATGATGCTGCCGTTGGAGTACAGCAACGCCGCAGCGGTGCAATCGGCCGTCGGACAGTTGCCGATACGAATGCTCCCGCCCCCGCCTTCGGTGGGCGCAAGCACCGGCGTCCAGCCGTTGGACACCACCAGCAGGCTGGAGCGCCCCGGTTCGTAGACGAAACCGGCTGCGGCATCATACGGGACGTCACCTCGCCCCAAGGTATTGACGCCCGCTCCCGCATCGATGGTGATGCCGCCATTGGCGCTGTTACTGCTCAGCACAACCTCTGGCGCCGAGAGGATCGCGCCCTCGCGCAGACGAATCGCCGAGGTATTGCCGATCACCTTGATCGAGCCGCCCTCCGCACCGTAATACACGGTTGGGGTGCCACCGATGGTCAAACGTCCGGCATTCAAGCGGTTGAGGGTGTCGGCGTACAGCGATACACCGTCGAACCCTGGCGTTCGTGTATGCCCGGCACCGAGAATTTCAAACTCTGCGCCGGTATAACCGCCCTGAACGACCGCCGTACCAATGACCCCGCCGCTGGCAGGTTTGAACAGCACCTGCCCGTTGAAGTCCAGGGCTGAGTCGTGCTCGCCGCCACTGACCATGCGCAGGTGCAGCGTGTTGCCGTCCAGCGGTGTGCGGGCGCGCGGCAGACCGCGGCGGGCAGCATCGTTGAGCACAAATTGGCTGAACCCGGTTTCGTTGTACTGTGAATAGCGCCGCAGCACATCGGCAGACGTCACGATGACCTGGCTGAGCAAACTGTCGCGAATACCGGTGTTGGCAATCGACAGCTGTCCGGCCGTGGTCCAGGAGCCATTGCGCAACTTCAACGCACTGTCCATCGGCCCCGCAATCGCTTGACCATTGATTTCGACCCGGAAGGCGCCCGGTAACAAGGCAAAGGTCGATGGCAACAAGGTGTAGGTGCCGGGTGCCAGTCCGGCAACGCCGGTCCCGAGGGTGATCTGCTGGCCGATACGCGGGTCGACCGCGCCGGCCTCGGCCAGCATCGGCGCATAGCGGCTCTGGTCACCGGCCACGATTGCATACACGGGGTTATTGGCCAGCCCCGGCAAACTGAAGGTGCCATCTGTGGCATTGCGTACCAGCGGATTGAAACGCGCATCGGTGGAGCCACCTCGTCCGGAGACAAAACCGGCACCGCGCAAATCGCCGCCGCCCGAAAGGTCGATCAGCGCCCCGGCCTGCACATTGGTGTATTGCGCATCAAGGATGACCCCGGAGGTCGCTCCGGCAATGCCATTCAACACTACCGACTTGCCGTTGTACCGATAGTCGATACCGTCGGTGGTTCCTCCATAGGGCATGACCAGTCCGGCGGCGCTGACTGAAGTCACGCTGCCCGGCAGAAGGTGAAGTTCACGGGTTTTGACGATGATGTCATCACCCAGGGATATCAGCCCCAAAGGCGCACGAATGACGCCGCCCTGCTCGATCTGTCCCGCACTGAGTGTCAGGCTGCCGAACACCGAGTAAGGCAAAGCGGTCGGCGCCGCCCCGTGATTGCCGATACGCAACGTATGCTCCGGCACCGATCCGGCCATACTTTGATAGCCCACTCGCACCTCAGCCGAGACGCCACTGGCCGGGTAGATCTGCGCAGCCCGCATGTGCATGTCACCCGCAGTCCACAGACGGCTGCGCTGCTGTTCATCGGTTGGCGCGAGGAAGCGCAAGTCGCCCTGGCTGTCGAGCGTGACCAGACCAAAGCCACGGCGGCTGACCGCCAGCGCCGGTGCGGCCGATTGCACGAGCGTCCCTTCGGTGCCGAATGAAAGCGAGTTGCCCACGTCCAGCAGGTTCGCGCTGGCGGTGAATTGCGCGCCGGACAACTGCGCTGTCGGATTGCTCATCACCCGCGGACGCACTTTGACTTCCGAGCTGAAATAGGTGCCCAGCCCTGACAGGCGCAGGTAAGGTGCGCTGAGGTTGACCCGGGCGCTGTCACTCGCCGACTCGGCCAATGAAAGGGAACCGGCGAACAGGCTCAGGCCCTGTCCCATGTGCAGGTCGACATCGCCGTCGAACGTCATCAGACCGTTGCTCAGCAGACTCACGCTGTCGAAGCCACCGCTCATAAGCTGATCGGCACTCAAGCGTGTACGCCCGTAGCGTAAAAGTGGCGAAGCCTCTCCCGCTCGCAGCGGCTGCGGCAGTGCCGGCGCAGGCCCTTGGGCAATGATCAGTTCACGTGGCACGCGCACCGCATTGCTCAAGTTCGCGGGACCGTACGCCGGTGTATCCAGAGCGATCTCCAGACGCCCGCCCGCCGCACCTGCACCGCCAGCATTTGCCTGCAGACTGCCCTCGATGAACAGACCATTGTAGGAACTCAGGGTGATCCGTCCGCCATCGGTGGCCACACGAGCGGGGCCTTGCCCACCGCTATCGAGCACGGCTTGCGCACCGGACGCTTCCAGTCGCGCACCGTTGCGGATGATGACGAAAGCATCGGCAGCGGTCGCCGTGACTTTCTTCACATCAATCTCGCCACCGACAATGATCGAGCCACCCTTGCCAACCTGGCCGTAGACGCGGCCCAGCGCATCGACAGCGGTCGCTGCACGACCGGCGACATCGATCAAGGCATGTTCACCGATCCAGATCGAACGGTTGTGCGGGGTCGGATCGGCCTCTTGCAAGGACGTCGCCACATCAATCGCGCCGAACTGCTGTTGACGGATATCGACAACACCGCCCCAGGCGTTGAGTTCACCATCAAGCGTGATCTGGCCTGCCCCGCGCAAACCGATGCGCTGGCCGGGATCGACGCTGATCCGTGAGCCTTCGCCAATCGACAACGGACTGCTGGCGGGATCAATCAAGCCAGCAAGCGTCGCGCCGGCTTGCAATGCGACAGAAGCGCCGGCCCTTTGCGTCAAGACGCCCTTGAGCGGGTCTTCCTGAAATAGCGCGGGCGTCCATAGCTCCAGCGCAGCGCGCGGCGACATACCGGACACAATGGTCGAGGCGGATTCGCCAAATCGATAGACCGGCATCTGCACATCGATCGCGCTTTGCGCGGCGACCTCCAGCCCCTTCAGACCGATGATGTTGTAGGCGCTGAACCCCGTGCGGAACAGCTCCGGCGTCAGGCGCAAGGTCTGTTCTTCGGCCACTTCGCCGGAAGCGCCGATCCGCACCTTGCTGGCCTGCACGGTCAAGGTGCCGCCGCCGTTCACGCCATAGCCCTGCACCTCGCCATCGAGCACCATGCGCGACAGGCCTGGCGCACTGTTGGCGCTGGATTCAAGCGTCACGTCGCCACCCTTGCCGCCACGCGTCTTGCCGTTGGCCAATACCGCACCGCCCGACGAAACATCGACCAGACTGCCACTGGCCAGCAGAATGTCGCCGGTACTGCGGATCGACACCGTCCCGCCATTGAGGTACGCCAGGCCGCCCGCGTCGTCCGGGTTACTCGACAGGTTGCTCCACAGACCGCGTGTCTGCAGCTGCACACCCTGCGCAACCGTCACTCGCGCTTGCTTGCCTGCTGAAACCTGCAGACTGGTGTCATCACGCCGATCGGTGGCGAGCTGGTTCAAAACGTTGCCCAATTGCAGGCTGCCGCCTTGCGCAATCAGATCGGCATTGACCTGCACGTCAGGGCTGAACAGGGTGATGTTGCCACCGTGATCCACCGTCACGCCTTCATTGACTTCAATCGTGTTTTTCGCCGAGATCTTCAGCGCACCCAGCGCGAAACCATTGAGCAGCCCGGCATCGAGGAACAGTTTGCCTGCGCGTTCTGCCGCGACCGAGTCGGTCAGCCCTGCGTTCGCTACGCTGGCATGCGCGCCCCCCACTTGCACCTGATCGAGCAACGGGGCGAGTTGATAGAGCAGGCCGGCACTGGCAGCGACATAAGCAGCATCGTAACTGCCAACCACCAACTGCCCTCGCTGCGCCCGGGCGGTCTGGGTCTGGGCATAGCCGTCCAGACCTGCCCGCGGTGCCTGGATTTGCCGTTCGCCCTGAAACACCTCACCCAACAGCTGGCCATCCAGCACGGCGTTGCCCGTGGCGATCACCAACTGGCCGGCATCCCGGCCAACGGTGTAACCCGATTCCTGACGACGCGTCGGCGCGATCAGCGGGCTATAGAAATAATCCGTCTGGCCCCAGCGCTCGCTGTGACTTTCGTAACCTTTGTAAAGACCGTTGTAGAGAATATCGCCCGGCGCACGCGACACTTCGTATAACCGCCCGTCCGCACCGCGCAGCCAGCTCTGGCGAATCTCGCCGCCCTGCACATCAAGCGTGCCGCCGGACACATTGATCAGCGAACCTTTTTCGCTGATCACGTCCTTTCCGGAAAACCGCACCTCACCGCCCTGCGCCATCCATTCCCCAACGCCATGGCCCTGAGTGCCGAGGTATCCGCCGACCTCCAACAACCCACCGGCGGTGTACCAGCGGTCGGTGGCGTAACCGTTGGTGCCCGCCGGCACGAATACCAGCTCACGGACATCGACCCAGATGTCGTTACTGTTGAGCGCGCCGTTCTCGCGATTGACCGGCGCATCACGCTGCTCGTTGCCCTGGACGTTGATCTTGATGTTGTTGTTTGCCATCGCCACTTTGACGCCGAGGGCGCCGGACACGTCGATCACCGCCCCCTCGCGCAATAGACTGCGCTGTCCGGCGGCAACTGCCACCTGCCCACCGGTGGCAAGGGTGATCGAGCCGCTTTTGAATTCGACGGTGCCGCCGCTGCCGATGTCGATGCGTGACTGATCGCTGCGGATCCGGTTGTTGGCATTGACGCCGGTCAGCGCCGCCTCGCGCTGGCTGTCCAGGGCGGTGAGATCACTGCTGTCGAGCAGAATCGCACTGACGCCATTTTCGCCCAGGGTCACACGGCCTTGGGCATCGCTGGCCGGATTGAGCAGATGCACGGTGCCGCGCGTCGCCACCGAAGTGCTCGCCAGCAGCACACCGTTTTGCACAACGTCGCGGCCGGTCAGGGTGATGTCGCCGGTGGATGCCTGGATCAGGCCGGTGTTGCTGACCTTGCCCGAGCTGTCAGCCTTGAAACCGGGAATGACCTCACTGCCGAAGGTGGTTGAATAACCATTGCCGTCGGTGCCCGAGCCCTTGCGGATATAGAAACGGTCCCCCGCACCCAGCACCGTCTGACCTTTGGCCGTACTGATCGAGCCGTCGTTGTGCACGTCCTGGCCGAGCAGCAAGGTATAGCCGCCAGCGTCGGTGGACAGCGCAGGTTGATGCGTTTGTATGGCTGCGCCACGCTCCACCAGGACTTTGCCAGCAGCGTCGGTAAAGGTTGGCTGACTGCCAGTGCTGTCGAAATACAGACCCCGATCGCGAAATTGTGCATCGGTCATGTTCGCGGCTGCCGCTACCAGATTTCGCACATTGACCTGGCTGCCACCGCTGAAGACGATGCCGTTGCGGTTGATCAGCATCACCGTGCCGTCCGCTTTGATCTGCCCCTGAATCTGGCTGGCCCGTGCGCTCGGATCGTTGACGCGATTGAGCACCGCCCAGTTGGCCTGCTGGGCAAATTCCACTGTGGTATTGCGGCCGACGTTGAACGTTTCCCAATTGAGAATCGCCTTGTCGGCGGTCTGCTCGATCTTCACCGTGGTCTTGCCGTCGGCCTGGGTCTGTTGCGGGCCTTTGGCGTTCATCCAGCCCTGGCTCAGGCTGTTATCGACCTTCAGGCCGCCCTCGCCCAATCCGTCCGGTACCACTTGCACACTGCCCAATGCGGCGGCACGTCCAGCGGCTTGTGCGGCCTGCTGAGCGGCAATCGCTGCCACGGTGTTATTGAGCGTCTGCAAAGAGCGCTGCAACTGCTGGCTGGCCCGTTGCTGCTGTGCCAGCGGTGGGGTCATCCCCGGCAGACCGCTCCCACCCGGACGCGACGCCGAAGCCTGCTGCGCTGCGCCCTTCGCGGCAAACCAGGTGGAACTGAACGCTGTTGCCGCCTCGGCACTGCCCGCCACCAGACACAAGGCGACGGCTTGCGCCAATGGCTTGAGCAGCCACTGTGCGGGATCGCCCGCGCCACGTTTGATCGGCCGGATACGGTTACTGTGACGGGAGGTGCGAGCAAGCATCACTACAGGTCCTTTTGGGTGGCAGGTCGGATCAGCCCTGCTGTTACGACATAGGCAGTTGGCGAGCCTCACGACCGAACGGATGTCACACAAACTTCATGTTCGAGGAGTAAATCGGCAAAAAAAAACAGCAGCCCGAAGGCTGCTGCCGTTTCATTGCAGTTGAGACAAGGCTTACAAAGGACGACCAATGCCGTTGCAGGCGTTGGCGTTGTTGATGTCCAGGTTATTGCCCGAGGTGTTGGTGATGAAGTTGGCGGTCACAGCGGTTTTCCAGTTGTTGGGAACCGGCGTGAAGCTGTGGGCGACGGTGGCGACGTTGTTGCCCGGGTTGCTGTAGTGGGTGGTCAGGAAGTTGCGCACGGCGGTGGCCACGGCTGCATCTTTGTAGCACTGGCCGAAGATGAAATTGGTGTAAGCCACAATCGGGTAACCGCTTGCCGGGTTAGGCACGACCGGGGCCCAGCCAGCCGGGTTGGCAGGTGCGCTTGGCACCGGTGCAGTGCTCAGCGCCAGCGTCACGTTAGCGTTGGTTGGCTGGACGCCATTGACGCGGGCAACCACAGCGTTGCTGGTGGCGTTCACGCCGTCCGGACCCACATAGCCGATCGAACCGTCCACGGCGTTCACCGCAGTGGCCACATCAGCGGTGTTGGCTACGCCGACCCAAGTCGATGGCAGCGCGGAACCGGCCGGCAGACGAGCGTTGGTGAAGGTGGAGTTGACGGCGAATTTGGTCGGGCAGATCGAGTTCAGGTGACGGCTGAGGATTTCGGTGGTGCCACTGGACACGCTGCGGTAAACCACACGGATCGGCGTGCTGTCGGCGTTACCCAGCAGAGCGCCCCAAGTGGTGGCGGTGCCCGACAGCGCATCGCACAGTTGAGCGCTGGTCAGGTTAAGCGCGGTCTGACCGGATTTTTTGTACGGAATGGCAACCGAAGTGGCCACCGATGGCAGCTGGATCAGCGGGCCGTACGAAGCACCGAAGTTGGTGGTGTAGGTGCTGAGTTCCGAAGCGCTGAGGATCGAGTCGCTGGCGGCGAAATGCACGGTGCCGGTGGTGCTGAACTGGGCGGCATTGTTGGTCAGGAAAGCGCTTTTGCCGACGCCGCTACCGGTCACGGCGTAGCTGAAGTTGGCTGGCAGGATGCTGTTGGCAGAACCTTTGTACAGCGCGGCAGGCAGCGAGGCGCCACCACCGGTTACGGCCATGGCCTGGGCGGAAGCCAGAGCGGCGACGGTCAGTGAGGCGGCGATCAGAGTGCGCTTGAACATGAAGAATCTCCTTTTCAACTTGGTTGGGAACACAGGTTTCGGAAGGCTTGCATGACACCGGGAGGGTCCACCGCAGTGGAGCCGCAGGGAGAAATTCGCAGCTTCCGGTGACAGATAAAGGAAAAAACCTCGGGAGCTGCGGGGAGATTTTTGGGGGGATTTCTCGGGTGTTTGCGGTGGGTTGCGGCGCGTCTGGATCGGGGGTTTGGCTGAATCGGGCTGGAGCCGTTGGCGGGTGGTTGCAGATGACAGAATGGAGAACCCGAGGATGGCGGGATCGGGACTCGGGTGAGGGTCAGGCCGGTGCAAAATATTTGAGTTTTGTGTTGTCGGGACTGGCGCTTTCGCGAGCAGGCTCGCTCCCACGGTTGAAATGCGTTCCCCTGTGGGAGCGAGCCTGCTCGCGAAGAGGCCGGCCCGGCCAACATCAAATTTGGCTACTGCACCAACTGGTTGATCTCAATAATCGGCAACAACACCGCCATCACAATCACCAGCACCACCCCGCCCATCACCACAATCATCAGCGGTTCGAGCAGCGCGGTCATGCCCATCGCGCGCCGTTCGATATCCCGCGATAGCGTCTGCGCCGCACGCTCAAGCATCGGCGGCAGCGAGCCGGTTTTCTCGCCGCTGGCGATCAGGTGAATCAGCACCGGCGGGAAGACATTCTCCACGCGCAGCGCGGCGGCGAGGTTGACACCTTCTCGCACCTTCGCCGTGGCCTCGCTGACGCTCAGGCTCAAGCGGTCGTTGGACAAGGTCTGCCGCGCCGCTTCCAATGCACGCAATAACGGCACGCCGGCGCCGCCGAGAATTGCCAGCGTGGAGGCGAATCGCGCGGTGTTCAATCCCAGGATAAAACGCCCGAACAGCGGCAACTTCAGGACCCGGTGATGCCAGCTCAAGCGCGCCGCCGGATTGCGCAAATACAGACGCCAACTCCAGAACGTCCCGGCCATGAGCGCCGCACACAACCACCCCCAGGCGCGAATGAAATCACTAGCCGTCAGCATCGCCAGCGTCAGCCCCGGCAAATCCTGCCGCGCTTGAGAGAACGCGCTGACCACCTGCGGCACCACATAGCTGAGCAGGAAAATCACAATGCCGATCGACACCAGCCCGACCACGCCCGGATAGATGAACGCGGTAAGAATCTTGCCGCGCAGGTTGTTGCGTTCCTCGATGTAATCGGCCAACCGTTCCATCACCTGGGCGAGATCGCCGGACTCTTCGCCAGCAGCAATCAGCGCGCGGTAAATCTCGGGAAAGTCCCGTGGCCGCGACGCCAGCGATTCCGCCAGACGCATGCCGCTGCGCACATCGGCGCGCACGGCGCTGAGGGTCTGGGCGATGTGCTTTTTCTCGGCCTGCTCGACTGTGGCGCTCAGTGCTGCTTCCAATGGCAGACTGGCACCGAGCAGGCTCGCCAGTTGCCGCGTGGCCCAGGCGAGGTCGTTGTCGGAGAGTCTGGCGCTGAACAAACCGCCGCCACCGTGTCGGGCGACGTTGCTTTCCTCGTGCACCGACAGCGCCGTCAGGCCACGTCCGCGCAAGGCACTGAACGCTGCGCTCTGGCTGTCCGCTTCAAGGTGCCCGGACTCGATTTTCCCGGTGGCATCCGCCGCTTCAAAGCGATAGCGATTCATCAGGCGTCCCGTGTCACGCGAAGGATTTCTTCCGGCGCGGTGGCACCGCTGCGAATCCAGCGCTCACCGTCCTCACGCAGGCTGAACATCCCTGCTTTCGCCGCCGCCGCGCGCAGGGCCTGCTCCCCTGCCCCTTGGTGGATCAGCGTGCGGATGTCGTCGTCGATGCAGAACAATTCGTGGATGCCGGTGCGGCCGCTGTACCCGGTGTGATTGCACGCTGCGCAGCCCACCGGGCGCCAGGTGCCGGGCGTGGCCGGATCTTCCTGTTTGCACTGATTGCACAGGCGCCGCACCAGACGTTGCGCGAGGACGCCGAGCATGGATGACGCGAGCAAGAACGGCTCAACGCCCATATCGATCAGGCGATTGACCGCCGACACCGCGTCGTTGGTGTGCAGCGTCGCCAGCACCAAGTGCCCGGTGAGCGAGGCCTGCACGGCGATTTGCGCGGTCTCGAGATCGCGGATTTCGCCGATCATGATGATGTCCGGATCCTGCCGCAGAATCGCCCGCAGCGCGAGGGCAAAGGTCATGTCGATCTTGGCGTTGACCTGAATCTGGCTGATCCCCGGCAAATCGTATTCCACCGGATCTTCCACGGTAAGGATGTTGCTGGTGCTCGCATCCAGCCGCGCCAGCGCCGCGTAGAGGCTGGTGGTTTTGCCGCTGCCGGTCGGCCCGGTGACCAGCACGATGCCGTGGGGCTGGCGGATCAGGTGGTCGAGCTTGGCCAGCACCTGCGCATCCATGCCCAAGGTTTCCAGATGCAAGCGCCCGGCCTGTTTGTCGAGCAGGCGCATCACCACGCGTTCGCCATGGCCGGTGGGCACCGTTGAAACGCGAATATCGATCGGCCGCCCCGCTACGCGCAAAGCGATGCGACCGTCCTGCGGCAAGCGTTTTTCAGCGATGTCGAGCTGGGCCATGATCTTGATCCGCGACACCAGCGCACCGTGCAACGCCTTGCGCGGCGAGACCACGTCACGCAGGGTGCCGTCGACGCGGTAGCGCACCACCGAATGGGTTTCGAAAGGTTCGATATGAATGTCGCTGGCTTCATCGCGCGCGGCCTGGGTGAGCAAAGCGTTAATCATGCGAATCACCGGCGCGCCGTCCTGGGTGTCGAGCAGGTCGGTGATCTCCGGCATGTCCTGCATCAGCCGATCGAGATCAACCTCGTTTTCCGCAGCACCCACCACCGCCGCCGCACTGCCGGTATCGGCGTAAGCGCTGGCGAGCAAACCGTCGAGCTCGTCATCGCGCACCCGCTCGATCCGCGTCGCACCGAACTGCCGACGCACTTCGCTGATCGACCAGCCGGGCGTTGACGGGCACACCGTCAGCACGCCATCGCGCAAAAGAATGCGCTGCGCCTTGGCCCAGGCGTAAGGCAATGCACTCATCGTCCATCCTCCCCACAATCCACCGTGGCAATGGGAGCCCTTGTGGTAATGAGATCCCTTGTGGCAATGCGATCCCCTGTGGCAATGCGATCCCCTTTGGCAATGCGATCCCCTGTGGCAATGCGATCCCCTGTGGCGAGGGGATTTATCCCCGTTGGGCTGCGCAGCAGACCCAAACCTTGAGAACCGGTTTCTCCAGACAAATCGCGTGTGCCCGGTTTACGACTGCTGCGCAGCCGAGCGGGGATGAATCCCCTCGCCACAATCATCATTCCATTCAAAACCGAGTGCTCCCTTCAATGGGTACCGTGGCAATGAGATCCCCTGTGGCAATGAGAACCCTTGTGGCGAGGGGATTTATCCCCGTTGGGCTGCGAAGCAGACCCAAACCTTGAGAACCGGTTTCTACAGGCAAATCCCGTGTACCGGTTTTACGACTGCTGCGCAGCCGAGCGGGGATGAATCCCCTCGCCACAGTCA
>NZ_RCNX01000010.1:0-20467 GCF_004307595.1 Pseudomonas sp. Sample_23 | reverse complement strand
CCGGTTTTACGACTGCTGCGCAGCCGAGCGGGGATGAATCCCCTCGCCACAGTCATCATCTCAGTCAAAACCGGGTGCTCCCTTCAATCGGTACCGTTGCAATGGGATCCCCTGTAGCAATGGGAACCTCTGTGGCGAGGGGATTTATCCCCGTTGGGCTGCGCAGCAGACCCAAACCTTGAGAACCGGTTTCTACAGGCAAATCCCGTGTACCGGTTTTACGACTGCTGCGCAGCCGAGCGGGGATGAATCCCCTCGCCACAATCATCACCTCAGTCAAAACCGGGTGCTCCCTTCAATCGGTGCCGTGGCAATGGGATTCCCTGTGGCAATGGAATCCTCAGTGGCAATGGGATCCCCCGTGGCGAGGGGATTTATCCCCGTTGGGCTGCGCAGCAGACCCAAAACCTGAGAACCGGTTTCTACAGGCAAATCGCGTGCGCCGGTTTTACGACTGCTGCGCAGCCGAGCGGGGATGAATCCCCTCGCCACAGTCATCATCTCAGTCAAAACCGGGTGCTCCCTTCAATAGGTACGGCTTTGATCGTCGCGCGTGGGCCTGATGTCGGCCCCGGCGCTGGCACGCCTTGCGCGGCGCTTGGCAATTGCGGCGCCTGCATGTCGGGCATCGCCCAGCTGCGTTCGGGCTGCAAGCCGCCCTGGGCGCGGCGCATGAAGTCGTAGCGGTTGAGGGTGATGCTGCGCCCCGCTTCGCTGTCGCGGATGATGTACGGGCGCAGGAACACCATCAGGTTGGTCTTGGTGATCGCCCGGCGTTCGTTGCGAAACAGCGCGCCGATGCCCGGCAGGCTGCCCAGCCACGGCACCGCATCATTGCTCTGGCTGTAGCCGTCCTGAAGCAAACCACCGAGGACCATGATCTGCCCATCGTCGAGCAGAATGCTGGTATCAATCGCCCGTTTGTTGGTGACGATGCCCGCCGCGGTCACGCTGTTGGACGCGCGCTCATCGATGCTGCTGACTTCCTGATAGATATCCAACTTCACCGTGCCGCCCTCGGAGATCTGCGGGCGCACGTTGAGCTTGAGGCCGACCTCTTCGCGGGTGACGGTCTGGAACGGGTTGTTGCTGGTGCCCCCGCCGCCAGTGACGTAGCTACCGCTGACAAACGGGATGGTCTGGCCGACAAAAATGCTCGCCGCTTCGTTGTCCAGCGTCAGCAGGTTCGGCGTCGACAGCACGTTGGTGCCGCCCTTGCTCTTCAGCGCCCGCGCCAGCACTTTCAGGTCGAGGATCTTGCCGATGCCGGGGATGTCGACCGTGCCGTTGACGTAGCCAAGATTCAAACCCTGCGGCAGCACGTCGATGCTGTTCTTGGCCCCCGTGTTGAGACCCGCACCACCTAGATTAGCGCCACCGATCACGCCTTTGCCGCCGAGATTGCCGGTCTGCCATTGCACACCGAATTCACTGGCATCGTCCTCGCCGACCTCGACAATCAGACTCTCGATCACCACCTGCGCACGGCGCTGATCGAGCAGATCGATAACCTCACGCAGATTGCGATACAGCGGCTCCGGTGCGGAAATCAGCAGCGTGTTGGTGGTGGCGTCAGCCTGAATCGTCACCCCGCCAGCGCTGAACGCAACGTTCTGTTCGCTGCTCTGCGTACCTTCACTGCTGCTGCCGCCGCCACTGCCCTGCGCATAACTGCCGCCGCTTGCGCCGCTGCCAGTCGAGGTCGACGTGCCAGTGCTCGGCGTGCTGCTCTGGCCGTTCTGCCCGGCATTGCCGCCGGTGCTGCTGCCCATCGCGCTGAGCACCGACCGCGCCGCGTCGCTGCTGCCGCTGTCACTCTCGCCGGTGAGCAAACCACGCAAGGCTTGCGCAAGTTTTGCAGCTTGGGCGTTGCGCAGATAAACCACATGCAGATTGCTCGGATTGCTCTGCGCGTTGTCGAGTTTGTAGATCAGGTTGCGCGCCAGCTCGGTGCGCTCGGGGCTGCCGGCGCGGATGATGATGGTATTGGAACGTGGGTCGCCAATCACGGCGATTTTCTGCGTCGGATCATTGCCCGGCGCGTCGAGCAAGTCGGCGACCATCGGCGCGATATCGGCAGCGATGCCGTTCTGGATCTGCACCACATCGGTGTCGATCGCGCTCGGCGTGTCGATGCTCTCGATCAACTGCGCGACGCGGGTGAGGTTCTCGGCGTAATCGGTGATGACCACGGTGTTGTTGCCCGGATAGGCATTGATCGGATTGTTCGGCGAAACGATCGGGCGCAGCACCGGGATCAGGTTCACCGCGTTCTCGTATTGCAGACGAAACGTGCGCGTAAGCATGCCGTTGCCGGCCGGTTTGTCGGCGCTGTAGATCGGCCCGCCGAGCAGTTTGGCGTCGGCCTCGGGAACCACCTGCGCCACGCCGCCGACATCGACCACGCTGAAGCCCTGCATGCGCAACGCCGCGAGCAGCATGTCATAGGCCTGACGGGCCGGCACCTGACCTTCCGAGACCAAGGTCAGATTGCCCTTGACCCGTGGATCGACGAGAAACTGTTGCCCGGTGGCCCGCGACAGCGCACGTACCACCGCCTGAATATCCGCCTCGACAAAATTCAGCGTCACCGGTTGCTCGCCCAACGGATTGCGCGGGATCGCATTGCTCGGCGCAACACCAGCACTGCGCCCACGCTGACTGATGTTGTGCAACTGCTTGGGCACCGGCCGCGCCTGAGCCTGCGCCCGCTCGCGATCGGCCACCGCATCGCCGCTGCGCTGGGTGTTGGCCAGCGGCCGCCCGAGTTCGCTGTCGACCAATAGCGGCGGCTGATTCTGCGGCGCCGTGGTGCTGTTGCACGCGCTCAATGCCATCAGCAACAACGGCAGCGCCAGACGTGCCGGTTTGCAGCGTGACTCCTTCATGAAGCTTCCTTAGCGCCCTGCGCCTGATCCATGCGAACGGTGCCTGACAATGTGCCGGCGGTGACTTCGGTCGAGGTTTCGTTTGCGCGCTGCAACTGCGCCTCGACCACCTGCAGAGAAAGTTGTGACGGCTGGCTGAGCAGCCAGTCGAGCAGCGCATCGGCGGGCGCGGCGTCGACATTCAACTGCCACGCGCCGCCCTCCGCTGCTTGTAATTGGTAATGCCCGGCCAGCCCCGCCGCTTGCAAACTTTGCTCCAGCGACTGGTCAACGCTTTGCCCCTGCGGCCGCACATTGACGCTGCGCAACAGCACTTCCAGCGCCTCGGTTTGCGCGCGCAACTTGGGCGTTTCGCTCTGCCAAAAAGTGATCGTGGCCAACGGCGGCTTGACCAGCGTCAGCCAGATCAGCAGACCGACAAGCACCAGCGCCATGCCGCCGACCATGCGTTTTTCACGCAACGCCAACAGCTGCCAACGCGCCTGCAACTGGCTGCGCAAGCGCTGCCAGCGCGCACGGTAAATCGCCAGCGTCGCCCTACTCATCGTCTGCTCCGCTGTCGTCGTCTTCGTTGGTGTTTGCGCTGGATTCATCGCTCGGCCGCAAGGTCCAGCCTGCGTCATCGGCAGTGACGCTGATGCCGGCCTGGGCCAAGGTGCTTTGCCAGTCCTTGTCGCTACCGCCACGGTTTGCATCGCTGAGCAAGGCCAGTTGCAAAGCGCCGTCGCGGTAACTCAGGCGCTCGACACTGCCGGCCATGAACGGCATGCCGGTGCCTGCCTGCAACACCAGCCGATTGAAGTTCTGCGCCGGGTCATCGAC
Source organism: Pseudomonas sp. Sample_23 (assembly GCF_004307595.1). Taxonomy (NCBI): domain Bacteria; kingdom Pseudomonadati; phylum Pseudomonadota; class Gammaproteobacteria; order Pseudomonadales; family Pseudomonadaceae; genus Pseudomonas; species Pseudomonas sp. Sample_23. The sequence goes on along the minus strand of NZ_RCNX01000010.1, from coordinate 16,757 downwards.
CGCGCCTTTTTGCCGCTGCTCGATTTGCTGACGCGCCTGTTGCAGCGGGTTGAGAATCACCGGCAATTCGGGGAAGGCCTGCTTCACCCGCTGGCTCATCTGCGCCTTGAGCTGCTGGCCCTGCCGCGCTTCGCGAGTTGCGTACAGATTCAGGCCGACCACCCAAACGGCCACGGCCAAAGCCACACACCCGAAAGCACGACCCCAACCGCGCTGCTCGCCGCCGGTTTGCTGCAGACCACCGTGCAAACCCCAACCGGGCAATGGTCCGATCCAGCGTTGTGTCGCGTCAGCTGCGAACGATGCCTCATCAACTTCGTCACCGAGCAACGGCTCAACCCGCGCGCTGTTCAAACTCTCGCGCCGGAGCAAATGACCGTCCGCCACGCAAGCGACAACACCGGGCGCCACTGGCAGGCTATACGGCGCCGGATACAAACCGCGCAGACTCAAACCCGCCTGCTTGAGCACCGCAGCCAGACGCTGCAAATGCTGCCGCGAGACCCAGGCAATCTGCACCTGCCCGCTTGCATCGCGAGGGCTGTGGCCGATATGCATCTGGCTGCTGTCGCCGAGCATCAACGCCTGCGCCGCGCACTGAACAGCGGCCGCCGTTTTGTTCGCGGGCAGCGGCGGCAGATCAATGCTGGCGAGCAGGCTGTCGGCCGGATGCAGAAAGCACAGCAGCGGCGGCTGTTTTGGCCGTTGCCCCAACTGACTCAGCGTAAGCCGTTCCACACGACTGACCTGCCCCTGACGATCCAACCAGGCGCAGCTCACTTCGCTGTGCAACTCCAGCTCCGCCAATGGCGGCAACCCGACGCGCAACTGGCTCATGCGCCCACCCGCGACCAGATCACCTGCGGCAGCCGATCCTCGCTGCGGTGCAGCAAAGCGTCGAGGCTGACCCGCCGCTGATCACGCCGTGCCTCACCGCGCAAACGAAACCAGTCACTGGTGATGCCGACCTTGACGCTGCTCATTTCCAGCTGCGGCATGCGCAAGCGGTTCACGAAATCGCCGCGATTGATAAACCAGCGCCCGGCGTCACGCTCGGCAATCAACGCCGTCGCCCGCTCCAGCGAAAGCCCCGGCACATACGCCGCCAGCACCTGCGCCGTGGCGGTGTTGCCGTTGATCCACGTCGTCGCCGGAATCACCGTCACGTACGGCGCCAGTTGGCCGATCAGCGCATCGGTCACGCCTTCGACGCTGCGCAAATCATCCAGCGTGCGCAGCATCGGCACCTTCGGCGGTTGCGGTTTGTGATCGGCATCCGGCGAAGTCGCGCGGCCGCTGTCGAAACCTGCTTTGCCAGTCGCGCCAATCTGCGCACTCAATAGATGCGGATAAGCCGCAATCACCCGCTGGCGGATGCGCTGGGCGACAACGGCGCTCACACCGATCAACTCGCACAACCGCTCGAACGCCTGCACCTGCGCCTCATCGATGCGCTCGTTGACGACGAGATTGCGCAGGTTGAACTTGCCCTGCTCATCCTCCAGCCGCCCGGCAAAACCCGCCGCCAACAACGGCTGCGCCCAAGGCTGATCGCGCCGGGTCAACGGATCACGCAGGCGCGCATCCCAGAGCAACTGCCGGCTGATCTCCAGACCACCCTGCGCCAGCCAACGCCCCTGCACCCGCTGCTGATCGGCCTCCAGCGCCCGGGTCGCCACGCTCTGACGCGTCAACATCCCCGCCGCAATCACCGCCACCACGGCGGCAATCAACAACGCGCTGATAATCGCCATGCCCCGTTGCTTCGCCCCGTTGAGCGAACCTGTGTTCACGGCTGGCCTTACAACTGCCAGGAACCGATATCGGCATTCACGCCATCGCCGTCCGGCTGGCCATCGGCGCCGAGGGAAAAGATATCGACCTCACCGTTCGCGCCCGGGTTGAGGTACTGATAAGGCCGGCCCCACGGGTCATTGGGCAAACGCTCCAGGTACGAACGCCAGTTGCTGTTCTTCGCATCCGCCGGCCGCTCGACCAGCACCTTCAGCCCCTGATTCATGCTCGGATACGTGCCGTGATCGAGGCGATACAACTTCAACGCCTGCATCAACCCACCAATATCCTGCTTCGCCGCCGTCGCCCGCGCCTGATCCGGCCGGTCGAGCACCTTGGGCACCACCATCGCCGCCAGAATCCCCAGAATCACCACCACCACCATGATCTCAATCAAGGTAAAACCCTGCTGCCCACGCGGCATGCGCGGCGACTGACTGAGCGTGTTCAAAGGTGCGATATCCATCTCGACATTCCCTGGCTTGATCCGAATTCGACGCGCAGTGTTGCAAGAAGATATGTCAGGGATGTTGAAAATCCTCGGGTGTTTCCGTCGTCAAGCCGTCAAGGACGGGGGTTAGCGTCGAGGGCTGGGTTTTGGTTTTGGGCCATGTATGCGCGCGCGAACGCGAGAGGAAGGATTCACCCTGATTGAAGTGCTGGTGGCACTGGCAATCATCGCCGTCGCCATGTCCGCCGCCGTGCGCGTCGCGGGGTTGATGACGCAGAGCAGTGGGGTTTTAAGGGATCGGTCGGTGGCGATGATTGCCGCGCAGAGCCGGATGGCTGAGCTACGGCTGGAAGGTCGATTGCCGAATGGGGTGAAGGCTGTTGAATGTGATCAAGGACGGCTTATGTTGCGCTGTGAACAGGTGATCGCCAGCGCAGAGAATGGACGGTTGCTCAAGGTTGGAATCCAAGTATTTGATCGCAATCAGGATGCGCCGCCGTTGGCCAGACTGGAGACCCTGTTGTCACGGCCAGGAAGCCCCTCACCCTAGCCCTCTCCCGAGGGAGAGGGAACCGATTCGGGGATGTTCGAGAAATACGCCGACCTGAACGCATCGCTCTGAATCCATAATCAACGCGGTCGCTCAGGTCGATGTAAAACGCAAGACACCTCGGTCGGCCCCCTCTCCCTCCGGGAGAGGGCTGGGGTGAGGGGCTCTTTTACTCGAGTGTCTACAGGTCTCAGGCATACGCAGCTATGCAGCAATGGAAACTCCGGCAATACACCAGAATCACACCGACCAGAACGCAGCATCACAAATCCATAATCAACGCGCACGCTCAGGTCGATGTAAAACGCAAAACACCTCGGTCGGCTCCCTCTCCCTCCGGGAGAGGGCTGGGGTGAGGGGCTTTTCTGCCGCACCTAAAATCCCAAGGCCCAGCGCCGGACCAAGGCCAACAACATCACCCCGCCACCTCCAAATTATCCATAACCCGATTCACCGCCAGCTCCCCCAGCATGATCAGTTGAGCAACCCCCAACAATGCCCGCCGCTGCGGCGCCGGCAACAGACTGGAAATGTCCTGAGCAATCGTCTTCGCCGAAGCAAGCGTTTCACTCGCATCAGCCAGCAGTTCTTCATTCTTGGTATCCGCCGTCACCGCATACATCCCACGCGCCTTGCGCGGCGGAGGCAGGAGATTGTTTGGCGACAGGTAATGATCGAGCGCGCGGTCGGCGGCTTCGTGGAGTTTGTTGGAATCGAGGGATTCGTAGGGAGACGTGGGATCGGTTTCGGGCGGGTTGGGTGTTGGTTTGATCATGGTGAAGCTCCTTGATGACTGGAGCCGCCACCGTTCGCGGTCAAACAAACAGGGTGGCAGCTGTACGCGGGTTGACCGACCGGACATCAAGGAATCCGGCACACCCAAAGGTGTCCCACGCACAGCCACCGCAACAGAATTTCAGACAATGCCTGAACAGGTGCAGAACGCTGGCGCGCCTTGATATTGGGCGGACGGTCAAATCCGATCGCTGATTCGTCAGCGACCGCACCACGATAGAACCCGCTCCTTAGGCGCACAAGCCGGCGGATTCTGGCGTAGCTGTAGGCAAAGGCGCAAGGATATGTAGCCTGGGAGCGTGACTGGAGATGTCTTTTTAAACGTTGGTGTTCAACACGTCCTATCGCGCTCCGATTTCTAAAAACGATCCGTCACCCGTTGCCAGGGACTACCTTAGCTCGACCGGTCTTTATGACGCCAAACAGTCAACTAATAATTTGTAAGTAGATATTGAGCGCATCGCCTGCCTCGGGCATGCTGCGCGCAGCACATTTACATGGACAGTAAAACCTTATGTACCCCTCCAAGGAGATGCCCATTCTTCTCGCGTACACGCTGGACACCACCGCACTATTTTGGCAGCCGATATCCATCGCCCCCTTATCGACTCCATTCAGGCCAAGGAAAACTGAAACTTTGAAAAGGAATTATTCATGAGTGGCAAACCCGCTGCGCGAGTCACAGATCCAACCAGTTGCCCGCTTCCTGGGCATGGCACAAACCCTATTGTCAGCGGTTCGCCCAATGTGAATTTCGATGGCCTTGCTGCCGCTCGAATGACAGATAAGTCCGCGTGCGGTAGCCCAATCACGGGCGCCGTCAGCGCTACGGTATTCATCAATGGGCTGAACGCTGCGACTAAAGACAGTACCGGCGGCCACGGCAACGTGGTTATCGGCGGATCCGGCACGGTCATTATTGGCGACACCGTCGTATCAGCGCCCTTCAGCGGTCTGCTGCCAATGCCGGTGCACTTTAGTGACAAGTTCAGACTGGTTGACCAAGAGTCTGGAAAACCGTTAGCCAATTTTGAATACGCCATTCAACGCGCTGACGGCAGCATGGAGCACGGCGTAAGTGATCCGATGGGATACACGCACATAGTGAGTTCGCACCTGCCTGAAACCATCAAGCTGTTTCTTGAGGATTAAGGCATGGCTGAAGTGATTAGCAAAAGTGGCAGGAAGATGTCTCCCGTCGCCACGCGAGAAGTGACGGCCGTCAAAGACACCACCCCAAAAACTGTAGCGCTGGACGCTAAAAAACAGATAAGACGGGCAGAGAATGAAGAGTATTTGAAGGATAAGAACGTAAAGGCCTTTTTGGCTGCCATCGCCAAAGCCGAAGGCGGTGACTACCACGCGAAATATGGATACGGCTGGGCAAAGGGCTTTCAGACCGGGAAATGGACGTTCACTGATGAATCAACCCATCCTGGCGCCGGCTTCGGCGGATCCACAACGGCATCGGGCTTGTATCAGATAACCATTGCCACTTGGCGCGAGTATGGCGGAAAGATGGGGTTGACCGATTTTACGCCTCATACGCAAGACCTTATCGCGGTCGACATGCTGCGCACCCTGGGTGTGATCGACAAGATCAAGGCCGGCGACATTCCAGGCGCGATGCCGAAAGCAGCAACAAGGTGGGCGGCACTTCCCGAAGGTCCCGGCAAAAAGAATCACTACCCCCCGCAACATTACGTCGAGTATCCGGAGTTTTTGTCCAGCTACAAAGCCGCTGGAGGAACAACCAAATGAAGGCTTCAACCCTCGTATTTGTGGCACTTTATTGCATGGGTATCAGCGCAACGTTTGCCGATGACTCACAGGCGTCAAACGACAAGCGCGGGCCAGCAGGCATCGTCGTCGGTGAGCGTTTGGCTGCGGCCAAGTCCAAGCTCGTCAAACAAGGATGGAAGCCAACGCCGATGCACACCACCGACGGGTATGAATACAGTGGCGTGGAGAAGGAGCTGGCTACACGCAAGTACTTCGAACTGGACACCTGCTCGTTTGATAGCTCGCGCTGCATCTTGTACTACTCAAAGAAAGGCGTTTGCCTGCGCGTCGATACCATCGGTGAGCAGTTCAACGACATGACGGTGACGCGATGGACCGGTGAATGCCCTGAAGCGGCTGAATAATCACGTAAAACTAAACCGACCCGCTCCCACAGGTTTCAGCGACGAACACAACGTCTCTGATTAACACAAAACCCTGTGGGAGCCAGCCTGCTGGCGATAGCGGATTATCAGGCAGGAGAAACAGCGCATCTGCCATCGCTGCCTGCCCAGCTCCACATCAACCCGGCAACTCCAAATTATCTAGCGCCCGATTCACCGCCAGCTCCCCCAGCATGATTAACTGCGCAACCCCCAACAAAGCCCGACGCTGCGGCGCTGGCAACAAACTGGAAATGTCCTGAGCAATCGTCTTCGCCGAAGCAAGCGTTTCACTTGCATCAGCCAGCAGTTCTTCATTCTTGGTATCCGCCGTCACCGCATACATCCCACGCGCCTTGCGCGGCGGAGGCAGGAGATTGTTTGGCGACAGGTAATGATCGAGCGCGCGGTCGGCGGCTTCGTGGAGTTTGTTGGAATCGAGGGATTCGTAGGGAGACGTAGTATCGGTTTCGGGTGGGTTGGGTGTTGGTTTGATCATGAGTGAATCTCCAAATCATAGAAAAGGAGCCATCATCTTTTCGCTACCAAACGAAGGGGTGGTGGCCATACGAAGGTTGGTAGACCGGTGACTTGGAAAACCGGCGCGCCCGAAGACGCCCTGCGCATGGCCACCATAAAAACACAGACCCAAAAAGGACTGAATCGGGTGACGCTATGCGCCAAGTCTAAGCCGGGCTACCAAACCCGATCGCTGATTCGTCAGCGACCCGACCACAATAGAACCCGCCCCCAAGGCGCACAAGCCGGCGGATTCTGGCGCAGCTGTAGGCAAAGGCGCAAGGATGTGTAGCCTAGGAGCGTGACTGGAGATGTCTTATTAAACATTTGTGTTTATGAGGCGCAATTGCGCCAAGGTGGGCGGACAGATTCGGCCCACATTGGCCTGTTGAGCTTACCTTGCGCGTGAAAACGGCTGCTTTCGGCCATAAGCAGACTCTCAGCAGTGCTTGTTTTGGCCAGATGCGGATGCATTCAACCCTGCCCGAAATCTGAACTGGCTATGATCGAAGAACGAGCTCTGTCTCCGTGTAACCCAATCGAAGCCCGTTGATTATGATGCACTGTTGTCAATTTAATTTGAGGTGTGGTTCGCCCAATTCCGTTGCTTCGCGTTCGTTCGCATAGTTATTATCTTTCAGTAAAATAATGGTGTTGCCACGTAAGGGGAGCAAAAATGTACCACCAACCCAATATTTTTCTCATTGATACCGACGACAGTGTTTACAAATCTTTAAAAAGCAAATGGGGTAGCATTGGGGTTGGCACTCTTGGTATCCCCTACGAAGTGCCAAGTGACAGTGATTGGCGCCCGGTAGTCCAACATAAGAAACTTGTAAAATATCAAGAGTCAGACCTAGTTATCGTTGATTTGACGTCAAGAGGTCTGGCCCCTGGTGCCGATGGAGGAAAGCACACTCCCAAAGAAGAAATAGACTTGTGGGCTAAATGTGATAGTGGGTGGATTGATGCGAGGGTGCGGACAGTATTGTACGCAAAAGAAAATTTTAATCGAATTGTATCTAACGGAGGCGCTCTAATAATCTTTGCAGAACCGGATAGTCCCATGAAATTTCAGTGGGCGTCTGCCGGATATCGTGGTCTAGCAACAAGTGAAAGCATTGATGGCGGCGTATGGAATTTCATCGACCCTATGGAGGAAATAAAATTTTCCTCCGAGTCAGGTTCCGTAATCAATGTGAACGGCGACGCTCCAATAGAAAAACTATTGAAGCGTCACATGGAGGGTGCTGAATTCAAATGTTCCTTTAAACCTCGATGGTCGAAGTATGGTAAGTGGACCCCATTGGCGACTAATAAATACGGCTCGGATGTCGCCTTAGCTGGTCAGCACGGAGACGGATTGATTTTTATTTTTCCTCAGATTTCCGATAAAGCGAGCTTTATTGCAGACCTCGTTGAGAGCGTGTTACCTGAATATTTGCCTAATTTATTTCCAGATATCGAAAAAGGAAAATGGACCCATCTACCTGAGTATGAACTTGAGCACGTTCTAGAGTTAGAGGCCAAGAAATCGCAAGTGATCGCTCAAGCTGAAAATGAACTCGACAAGATCACTCGGGAAATTGCCGCGCATCGGTCAGAGAATGGATGGCTGCATGACCTAATAACCGCTACAGGGGACGATCTGGTTATAGCCATTAAAACTGCTCTCTCCAAGCTTGGGTTTCAGCATGTTATTGATGTAGATGAACTACGAGATGCTGAAGGCAAAAGTCGACGTGAAGATTTAAGAATAGAAGACAATGAACTCACTCTAGTTATTGATATTAAAGGGGTTGGAGGTAAAGCTGGTGACGAGGATCTCATGCAGGCCAACAAGCACGCAATAATAAATATGAGGGAGTTGAAGGTCACTACAATACAAGGCCTATCAATAATCAACCAGCAAAGACATCTACCGCCGCTCTTACGAGAGAATAACGAACCGTTTCGCAAAGAGATTCTTGATTTCGCTGGGGAAACAGGGATGGGGCTAATGACCACGTTTGATTTATACCGGTTAGTAGTAAACAAACAAAGACATCGTTGGTCATCTGACTGGGTAAAGCCTTTGTTCTATAAGCTCCAGCGAATTTCACCTATACCTGAGCATTATCAGTATATTGGGAACGTATCAAAAGTCTTTAGCGACGTTTTTGGTATGCACATCCTAGAAAATAAAGTGGAGGTAGGTGATTTTTTAGCCGTAGAAGGAGATATTTATTTTGAAGAGGTAGAAATCGCATCAATCCAAGTTAACAAATTAGACGTTCAGAACGCAAAAAAAGGTGATCCTGCGGGCTTTGAATGGCCTTCAAGTGCGATGAAGCTTCGAGAAGGGATGCGAGTGTATGCCGTGCCGAAAACTATGAAGAACATGAAAGATTCCTCTTAATCCTAGCAACCTAATTTTGGAAATGAATACTGACGCACATCTAATATCGTATGCACAGGGAATGACTGCCGTTCATCGTTAGTAAGTGCCCGGTGTTGGCCGAAAGCCCCCGATGCCGTTTAGCTAGATATATGTGATGCTATTTGGGCCCGCAGGGCATCAACGGCGAAGGACGAGGGACGCAGGCGTACTCCAGCGAAGGGGCTGCTTTTCTAGCATGATGTTAGCCGTGCTATAGGTCATATACAGTAGAACGCTTCGGGCGTGGGGTTAACTCAATGTGTATGTCTATCCGATGCCATCATGCCTCGTCTCGAATGCCATTTGGGGCGGTGCGCAGCAGAAACCAAACTCATCGATAGAGTGGCTGCTGATGGGATGGCTGGTGATTTGTGGATCTCCAGATGGCCTGTTTTGCGAGAGCCAGAGGTGGATAAATTGCAGATCTGAAGTGGATTATACATGGTGATCAATCCTTCGCGTCTGATGAAGTCATCAGCTAAGACTCATGCTGTTAATAATAAGACTAACAACCAACTAATATTTTAAGGATAAGCATGGCTAATGGGAGTTGGGTGGATCATCCCGTATATGTGGCGGGAGTTTCGGTAGCAGGAACTATTGCTATATGTATTGCGTTGTATAAAGAGGTTTTGCTGCCAGCTCAAATGGCAGCGAGTGACTACAAGGTTAGCGAGCTTGAAAGACAGCTTAAAGATGTTAAAGCACAGAAGCTGATAGCAGAGCAAGTCGCCGAAAAAAATATAGTTACCAGCTCGTCTGAAAAAAGACAGCTGTCGGATGAGTTGAAATCCGTTAAGGCGATGTTGGAAAAAACAAAACTTGAGTTTTCAAGTTTCAAACTAGGGAATCTATTTTTTGAGGGCGGGGTATATCCATCTTCGTTTGATAAGGTCAAGATTGGACAGCCAATCAGCATCGTTGAAAAAGTCTTTGCGGGCACTCTCATAAAAAAAGAAGATGGATTTGTTAATCTGGATGTGGATCATCCTCTCTTTGGGAGTGTCGTTTATTATTATAGTGATGAAGCTCCACAAAACATCTATCAAGTTATGTACATGACTCGATCTGGTTTTGGAGAAAGTGTAGAGGCGAATTATCTTCAGGCCCAGCTGGAGAAGGCATTTGGCGAGCCAATACAAATGGCGGAAGATAAATTTTATTGGAAGGTCAAAGGCAAGTTCAACATTTTTAAAGATGATGACTCTTTCCTAATTACCACCGGGGATAATCTTCCGGGCGGGTGGGACAGAATAGTACGAAAATATTGGAAATCAATTGATGTACAGAAAGAAACCACGAAGTATAAGAGTATAACTTTTTGCGAATGAGGAGGTAGCCAGAATAAGCATAAAAAATAGATGGCCTTCTGGCTACTTTCTGCCGATGGCTGCCGGTTGCCACCGGCAGGTAGCTATGGCTCCATAACAGTCGTCCGTGTGGTATAGATAAATAACTGAGTCTAGAAGTCTGACCGCATGTCAGTGGCGTCGAGAGGCTCGGGATCCTGAAGGGTATCTGCTGCAGGGGCGCTCCATTCATCCTCATGATCGTGCCAGTCTCGCGTATCTACCATCAACGAGTCTTCGACGAACTCAAGCGCCTCAGGATCTGGATTTGCCGCTTCACAAGTCAATTCGCAGGTGTATTCGAAGGATTCATCCAGTTCGGCTCCGTCGCCCCTTCTGAGATCAGAGTTGGAACCCCACTGGAGTGTCACGCCTAGGCTACCGCTTACTTTGATATGAACGGTCTGCGAAGTGATACAGGTAACCTCATGCGAATCCACGTAGATTTGCTCGAGAGAATAGTGCGTAGCTAGCTCATCTACAGCGTCCAAGCTTTCTCCGACTATCTGCTGGACTGTTGCATCACTGATCGCACTTGATAACCGATCTCCAACCGCGGCTCTGCACTCCTGAATGCATACCATAAGAACGGCCACGGCTTCGGTTGTTTCCAGTGCGAGGTGCTTGATGTCGTCGTCTTCCAACTGGAAAACTTCCGGTGTGATGTGAACGTACTCGTTCAAACGGATTACGGCATCCCGAAATTCACTGAACTCCTGAGCGAAGTCAAGCCGCAGCTTTGTCCGCACGTAGTGATTGGAAAGTCCGCCCTGCGTTGCATAAACACACCGCTCGACTCGCGTTACCTGCGGGACAACGCCTTCTGGCTTTTGCTGCCACCATATGCACTTTCTCACTTCAGCATCTGGAGCAAGGCGCTTCAGCGTGTGCCCCACCAGCTCACGCATAGCGAAGGCGAAGTTATGAAAACGCAGCTTGTTTCTGCGGTCCTCGAGGTTCAATGTCGCGGCTTCATACAGCTCACGCTCGAACTGAGCATCTCCGATTAGCTGCAAAATCCTATCGTCCATGCTCTTCTCCATGTCGGCGACTATTTAGGATCATCTCTCAGAGTTGGGATAGAAGTCACCTGAAAGCTAACTAGAGGGATGTTGACGCTCCATTCGGGCCACCCCGGTTGGTAACCAGCGGCAGCCTTGGGTCGCTTGCGGCCCTCCGCCGCAGGCAGCAACCGGCCATGCGACGGTCTCGAATGGCTGTTTCTGGCCGTTAGTTGCCACACAAGGTCAACCGCTTTCGGCCAAGAGCTGCCGCCCCCATGGTCTTTTCCAGCCCTAAACGCTGTCGCCAGTTGCTGCCGAACGTATGGCACACCTACTGGCATGGGCCGCACACCATATGGATGGCAACCCGATTCCTGTATGCGGCTCTTTCTATGAGAGCTGGCCTCCTGACGCAGCTGAAACAAGGTAATTCCCGCCTGCTTTCGGCCAGTAGCGAACGTTCCTGAGAGGCTGTTTACGGCCAGAAGCAGTCTGCCAGCGAGAGCAGAAAGAAGCCACTAGTGACACCCTTTAAAACTACTTTGGCTCATAATAAATGCTGTCGAGCAACGCTGACCGGTTATCCCAAATTCTCGCAGCAAGCGTCGTTCGAGGTCTTGGCGCTAGCCACCAAGGACTATTCTGCATCGGCACAACGATACGCTCCCAATAATTTCCTAAGCCTAGCGTTGTGTGAGCTACACCAAATGCATCGCATATGCCGCGTTTGTTAGCATCGTTGACGCCCACGAAGAAATCCGGACGTTTCATTACCAAGAGACGAGAGGCCGTTGCTATCCCGCCCTTGTGAGTTTTGTTGCGGAAAGCGAGGTCGAAATCCTGGCAGAAGGAGTCATAGTTACCCTCAGAAATTGCTCCGTCGACAGGAATATTGTCCAGTGCTTTGGAAAGCAATTGAGGAGACTCATTGACCAAGTTTTTGAAGTCCCCTTGACCAGACATTCTTCCGAACCAAGCCCAATCAATACTATCGAGTCCTCGCTCGTTAGCCGCATAAGTCCCAGCAATAGCTTTGCGTTCGGGGCGAGGCATAGCGTCAAATGAGTCGTGTTTCAAAAACAATGTAGCTGCGCGTTCCAGAACGGCAAGCCGACCCTGCAGATTGTGATGGTCGTCGTTTTTGACGTCATCGACGAAACTCGACCATGTGATGGCTAAAGGTGAAGTTTTCGCGCCGGCACGTGGCCTGCAAAAGTTATGGAATTTATTTAAGTCATTAAGTTTTTCTTTATTTACAAAGTACTGAGCCTCATAGGCAAACAGAAATTCATCCTCAAGGATATCGTCAGCAACAGACCATTGCGATTCGATAAAATTCTTTAGGTCGAGAAAAATAGAGTTTTCTTCGCCGCCTTTGAGTAACACACTAACCTCAATGTTTTTTCCTCCGAAGGCACCTCCTGTCAGATTATGGCTTCCAACGACCGCTGCGTACCCGTCAGACATTTCAAAAAAATAAAGTTTTGGATGAAAAAGACGTCCGCTTGGAGGTAGGCAGCGCGCACCTTTGCACTTGCTAAAGCGACGCAGCACTGCCGGATCCGTCTGATACATGTGTGTACCAATTATGACCTTTCCGAGCTTCTTTTTTGCATCCAGCATGGATTCGACAATTTCGTTCGCACCAGCCCATGCAACTGCTACCGCATATCGATTGCATGTTTTAACTAATCGTTTGAGAGCACTAGTGGCTTCCCGCTCAGTGAGCATGCTCACTTTCACTTTAAATTCCTTCTATCTAGTATTTACGGAAGATGTAACTAAGGAATCACCGAGCAACGTAAATAAAGCTACCGACAGCAGCATGTGCAGTAACGGCCGCAATTTGGAGTTGAAGTTCTGGAAAGGGAAAACCACCTGTTTCGTCTTTCGCCGTGGCCACACAAGCATCTCCGTCGCTCGTCAGTTCGGGAAATCCTCCAACCTAATCTTAGGGCCTCATCGATGGTGTCGGTCGACGGTATTTGAGAATAGCAGCCTTCATGAGTTGAAAATACCATATATCGGTGATCATTGGTGTGAGCGCCTGGCGCAGGAATCGAGTTAAGTGTTACTCGACCTCCGTGGTGAGGTGCCACAATTCCGCTCAGGTCTTGTTTGTACCGTGAGGCGATAGAAGTGTAATCGGCATCTCCACAGAGTAGCACGCGTCTGTAGTAGGGACTTTGGGAGTTTTCCACCAACATGCCCAAAGCTAAATTGTTGCGCAAGTACTTCGGATCGTGTGTACCAAGAACCGGATTGCAGGCAAATAATACGCAAGCACCCCAATGAACCTGTGTTCTGGCAGAGGGCCAGAATTTCAATGCGCGACTGCCGTCGTGGAGAATTTGATTTTGCAACTCAAATAGAAGGTGTGCATGGCTGATACCCAGCTTCATGCTTTCGGACGGCCGTCGCATTACCCACGGACGATCTAGTACGCCGGGCCGATACGTAACGTGTGTCTTCCAGAAGCCGCGTGCGTCTCTCGTAGCGCGACCAGATTGATAAGCATATCCCCAGTGATCCCAATCTAAATGCGAAAGGAAGACTGGAGCAGGGTTGGCTGGATCATCGCCAGCCAACGGGTCGAAGGCCAGGCAATTTGGAGCCGACCTGCGTTTAGCGTTTATGGGCCATCCGAAATCAAAGAACGCTTTAGGTTTGCAATCCTCACCGATAATGGCGCACATGTTGGCCTGACCGACGTCGTAAACTACAACGAACAAATCGTCTTTCGGTTGAACTCCTAAATTATCGAATGCCACACTTGGATGATGTCGACACTCGGTAACTCGCTTTAGCGCCTTAAGATCTTTTTTGTCAGGTGGCGATGAATTGATCTTCACGTAGAGGACTGTCGGAGTAAATTCCTGCCCATCTTGAGAAAACTCAAGTGCTGTAGCCTCATAGAAACCCTCGCTAGCCTCTGGATCGTCTGAGACAATGAGAGAGCACCAGCCACCGTTTCCCACAGCCTGTTGAAAATCGGCAATGGGGATTTCTGCTTCCATCAACAGGAAACTCAATGCCATGTCTGGAGCGTTAAGGATTTCTTGGGAGCTGGCGCGGCGTAAGAAAGGCAGAAGCTGCATAGGTATAGCGTCGAAAGTCACTGTGCAGAAACTGGCCTCAGCCGGATCAATGCCCTCGTCGCGCACTTCTATGGCGCTCAAATACTCGACGTTACCGAAATGCGGTGTCGTTGCGACGTGCTTACTCAGTGGTTTTGACTCGCTCACGGGGGCAGTCCATTGCTCGGAAAGAGATGCATAGTATCATGGCGCCATTACGGGCAGTCATTGATATGCCTCCTAGCCCCCCTTGGATTTTTCAAGTTGCAGCTCCTCGATTGGATTTTTGCCAGCCCAACTCAGTCTGGCATGTCTTCAGTCCATCAATGAGGGCAAAATGTGGTGCCAAGGGTTCAAGCACAGATGCCATCTCAGAGAATGCCTAAGCTCTTGAGGTGAGTGCTATGACACTGAATGGAAGATCGGCGACAAACCCATTTCTCGTGATTCTGCCTGTAGGACTTATAGGCGTCTCATCCAGACGTATGTTCCTCGCAGACAAATCTCGGGGAGACCATGGAAAAGACTGACTGGCAGCTCTGGGTCGGCTGCTGCCTGTGAGTGAAGGCGAATTCGTAAAGTCTTCGAATGGCAGGCTTCATGGACCATGGAAATGTCGCCTGGTTTAGCTGCAACTCACGCCCAGCATTTAGTAATGGAGGTAGGAAGCGTTATCTAGCGCGTTGCCGCTTTGTCGGATTCGAGACGTTCTTTTTTGAGTTCTATGGCCAATTCAGTGAGCGCGATCATACGATCATATTGCACAAGCATCATTTGCACATAGCCACACATGAAGAAGAAAAAGACATTTGCCACTGCTACGGCAAATACCCAATCCATACGTGCGCTGATGCCTGCGCCGTCGAGAGTTTTAATGAGTGTCGAAATGCCGATAAATAGGGCAAGGAAGCCAGGTAAAATCCCAACTTTTTCCAATGCGCCGACTAACATGTAGGTGCGCTTTTCGAATCCGTTGCGCTCGCTTTTGAGTTCCAGTGCGCCAAGTTTTAGAGTCTCACGAGAAAGTGCTGAGAGTTCGGGCAAATACTGTGCGTCGATTTGCATTACCGTTTTAACGTTCCACTCCAAAAGGCTGGCAAACGGAGCAGAAATCACTTTTTTTAACGAATGGCGGTACAGCAACACACCCACAAAAGGGTAGAGGAACAAGGCCAGATAAGACATGGCAATCAGCACCCAGCTTACGTTGAACATCCAGTGGGCGACGATGGATTTGCCAAGGATTGCCAGTAATACCGCCACAACTGACGGGCTTATCATAGCGGACCAAAAATATAGGGTTTCAAGACGATAGTTTCTATTGGTCTTACGTTGGTTGCGACTGATTCGCACGGTTTGCTTGTAGGCTTGCTCGATCTGAGCCTTGCTTCGGATATATTTTTCGCTCTCGGTTGTCATAAAATTCCTTCGGAATATGATGATGCAGAGGCAAGCATCGCAGGAATAACCGGTCGATTGAAATGCTGTGCTCGGGATGACCTGGTGAACGTCCGAATGTGCCCGTTAGCGGTCTCGTCTGACCGGCTGCATGCCGCTGTTCTAGCTGTTTAGCGCGACTATCAACTGTTGTTTGGTTGGCATAATGTTACGAATCTTTATTGATTTCACTGGAATTCCACAGCTTTTGGCCATTTTAATCTCCCATTGAACCCATTGGGATTTTTCAACCGATGCCGTTTCCAGTAGCAGTAATAGGGTTGAGTTCTGTAATTCGGATTTTACGCGAGCCTGTTTCATTGGGGAATTATTATGGATAAGATCAATAAAAGGTTTCCCTAGTGAAGAGATCGTGTGCAGTAATGATGCTAAGGATTCCATATTTATGATCGAATCTCGAGTCGTGTAGCTGACAAATATCTTGTTGTCTTTATTTAAGCATGAATTATGCGATTTTTTCATAAAGAACTGCCCCAAAGCAAAGTGTCAATGCGTAGAAATATAGACTCATTGATCGATTGAAAAATGCGCTTGCCCAAGAGTTTTCAAGTTTTGAAACATGCTCTTGCTTGTTTGAATTTCGAGTTCTTATTTGATCGACAAGCTTGTTTATTTTCTGTCTATTAGCTCTTTGGTAGTAGTATGCATTAGCATCGCACAGCCAAAAACCAAAGTTTATAGCGGCGCATATGTTAGAAATCGAACTCCAACTTGTGGATGTCTCGAATTTGAGTAGCGCCGCGATAATGATTCCAATTACGCCAACGCAAAGTTTTTTATATTCAAAGCATTGATTGCTTATTTGTAAAGTGGCCTCATGAAGCTGCTCAATTGATGACCAGTCAAGTTCGTCTTCGTGGCATTTTTTGTATTCGTCTCTTTCCATTATGCGAGCCTTGAATTTTTTCGACGGAATCGTAATTGCGACTAATGAAGGATATCGATTTATGATTGCAGAAACGCATATGCCAAGCAATCAAGAAAGAGGCAAGCTCGAGTAATCTTGAGTTCGCCGAAAGAAAAAGGGCGCAACTGCCTGCTTTTGGCCGATAACGGACAACCACAATTGTTGGCTTTTGGGTAAAAGCAAACGCCCAGACCTCGGGAGTTCTCCCTTTTTCGCCGCTCTACAATTCCGGCCGGATCAGCCTCGGCAACTCCACCCCCTCCCCCAAC
>NZ_RCNX01000039.1:80313-119065 GCF_004307595.1 Pseudomonas sp. Sample_23 | reverse complement strand
TATCAATCGAAAGGGGCAGTTATCGCTTGAGGATAATCATAGAATCTCCCACATTGGATCTACGTCGTACACAAATCTTCTGTAGGAGCTGCCGAAGGCTGCGATCTTTTGATCTTGAAAAGCAAAAGATCGCAGCCTTCGGCAGCTCCTACAGTGGGCGTCGTTCTAGCTCGCCTTGCGCAACGCCTCAATCAACTCCTGCTTGCGCATCGACGAGCGCCCCGGAATGTTCTTCGCCCGGGCCTCTTTCATCAGGCTATCGACAGTCTGCGTATCCTTCGAAGTCTCGCTGTTGCGTGAATGGCCCTTGCGGCTGGCCACCGCGCGGCGCGATGACTCTTTGCGATCTTCCGATTTGGCACTGGCGGGCTTCTTGCGCCCCGAGCCACCGGACTTCTCACCGCCACCGGACTGTTTGTTGACCGTCGCCCAAGCGCGTGCCTCAGCCTCATCTTTCGAGACGCCCTTTTTTTCGTAGCTGTCTTCGATGTGCTCGGCTTTGCGCTTCTGTTCGCTGGTGTATTTGTCTTTGCTTCCACGAGGCATGGGATTTCTCCTCCTGTGTGCAGATTCAACCGCTCGCCACGCCTGCAGCGAGCGGCTTCGGAACTACTGCTGATCGAGTTTCTGCGCGGCTTCTACGCCAGCCGCGCTGAGCTTGATCGGCAGGTTCAGCGAGTGTTCGCCCGCTTCGCTCAAGGTCACATGACCATGATGAATCAGCCCGCGATCCTGCAGCGCGGCGAGGGCGCTGGCCACGACTTTCTCGCCCCGGTAATTGTCCAGCACCTCCTTGCCCAGGCCGTTGGGATGCGCGTGCAGCAGGCGGGTGAGAACTTCTTTTTCCAGGTCTTTGTCGACGTTCATGGTTACCTCTTCATGGGAGTGAATAGGGCGCTCGCGTCGGCGAACTACTGACCGGCACCTTCGGAACCGGAGCCACCAGTGGTGGTCTTCGAGCCGACACCGGGGCCGGCATTGTCAGGCGCAGTGGCAGGAGAATCAGGCGTGTTCATGCCACCCTGACGCCCCGGATCGCTGCCTTGAGTGCGCGGATCGGTGCCGGTGGCGGGTGGCTGATTGATCAGCGGCACGCCGGAACCATCGGTATTCATACCGGGGGCACTGTTAATGGCGGGCGCGCGTGGCGGGGTCGGATCGGTAGGGCCAGTGCCCGCTGCCGTGGACGAGGCGGCGAACACCGCAGGGCAAAGCAGGGCGCTGAAGACTAAAGCGGTCAACCTTGACGGGATCATAGGGCTTCTCCAGTGATTGGAATCCTTACACTTGGTTGGTCAGCCCTGGTGACGGATTGGTGCCTGATGATCGACGAACGGTCTATGCCGGGCGCGCGTGTCTGCTGTTCAGACGATACCGATCGCTAGTGTTTCCGGCGGCGCAAAACAGTTAACGGTCATAAGCATCCTTTCAGAATTTGCGATATCAACTGTGGGAGCGAGCCTGCTCGCGAAAGCGTCATATCAGTCAGACGTTGATTCAACTGACAGAATGCTTTCGCGAGCAGGCTCGCTCCCACAAGGGCAACAGTGTTCAGCAAATTGGACAGATCAGTATGTTTGCCATGTGACGAGCGCCGCTGCGCGCCTTAGTATGGCGCTTTAATTTGCATACAAGGCCCGTCCATGACGATCGAAATCCGCCCGGCGACCCCCAGCGATGCGCCGCAAATCCTCACCTTCATCACCGAACTGGCAGATTTCGAGAAGGCCCGTCACGAAGTCATCGCCAGCGTCGCTGACATCGAACGCAGCCTGTTCGGCGAAGGCGCCACCGCCCACGGCCTGATCTGCCTGCGCGACGGCTTGCCGATTGGCTTCGCGGTGTTCTTCTTCAGTTATTCAACGTGGCTGGGCAGCAATTGCCTGTACCTCGAAGACCTCTACATCACCCCCGAACAACGTGGCGGCGGCGCCGGCAAAACCCTGCTGCGCCACCTGGCGAAAATCGCCTGCGCCAACGACTGCGGCCGCTTCGAATGGAGCGTGCTGGAATGGAACACCCCGGCCATCGAATTCTATAAATCGCTCGGTGCGCAACCGCAGGAGGAATGGGTGCGGTATCGCATGGATGGCAAGGTGTTGCGCGAATTTGCCGAGGGCTGAGCACAATGATGGCAATCTACTGCTGATTCAGTTGTCGCCACCGCTCTAGTCCGGCATTCTGTGCGCCATTTTTGCGCGCTCACGGACGACACCTGCAATGCATCTGGCAAAATTTCTCCGCGCCTGTGGAACCCTCGCTGCGTCAATGAGTGACCAGCTATGAGCGGACTGCAGGCGTCCATGCGTCTGTATGGTCTGGTGAAAACTACCGGCTCTTCTGACGACCCGAATCGACAGGCTGTGGAAATTCTCTGCATGGCCCAGCGCACTGGCGGCGTGGCTATACGGGCTTTCGTGTCGCGGCTTGATGCCGAGTTGATGACGCGCAGTGCCGACCTTGGCGACTACCGCGTGGTAGCGCTGAGAACCTTTGATCCCACAGCGATTATCGACGCCCATCAAGGCTGGCTGATGCTGCACGTCTGTTGCGGCTTCGTCGCTCTCGCCGGCCATTCTCTGTTGAAAAACGGTGCGTTGATCCCGATGGGCTGGCACGTCTACTCCGAAGTGGGGCGCTGGACCTCCAGGCATCATCTGGACCTTGGCGTGGAAATGGGCGACTTGCTGCAATCGACTTTCGAGCGCAATCACCTGCGCAACTACAACGCCTGGCTCAACGAACTTGATGATGCAACGCCTGCCGAGTTGAGTTGGCAAGCCAACGAAGCCTGGCGTGCCATACAAACCGCGACATCACCTGAAAGCGGTGAGCATTGTCATGCTTTGTTCGACCCGGTCGACAATCGCTGGCGCTTTGCCGCGACCGACATCGACATCTATCAGCCATCCCCGGCACCCCTTAAGCAAGGAGCTTTGAATTGAGTGGTAAACCCGCAGCACGCGTCACCGACCCAACCGCCTGCCCACTGCCAGGTCACGGCACCAACCCGATTGTCTCCGGCTCGCCGGACGTATTCTTCGACGGCCTCGCTGCTGCACGCATGACCGATAAATCAGCGTGTGGCAGCCCTATCACCGGAGCGGTCTCCGGCACTGTTTTCATTAACGGCCTGAATGCCGCGATGCTCGATAGCACTGGTGGGCATGGCAATGTCGTGACCGGTGGCTCGGGCACGGTGATCATCGGCCAAAATGGGGGAGGGGCAGCATTTAGTGGGCTGTTGCCGATGCCGGTGCATTTCACTGACAGGTTGCAAGTAGTCAATCAGGACACCGGAGAGCCGGTCTCTTATCACCCTTACATCATTCAGCGGGGTGACGGCAGTGAAGAGTCTGGCGTGACGGATGCGGCGGGATTTACCCATACCGTCAGTTCGCACCTGGCTGAGACGATTAAATTATTTGTGGAGTAATTAGAGATGGCAAATGGAAGTGCTACAGCAGAGGCTCCACCACCGCCAATGGCGAAAAGGGATCCGGTGAGTCATACACTTACTTGCAAGACAGATCAATCGGTCAAGCAAGTAACAGTAAGCGTCCGCGATGCAATGGTTTTTCTTGTTGGTGGAGCTGGCGATCAGGAACGGTATTACGTTGATGGTCCCAATCACAATGTCGACTATGTGCGAGACATGGTCGACGCGGACATCGAAGCGCTGGAAATACAGAAATCTTGTACGACGTTGCCTCTTGGTTATAACTCATTTATGAGTGAGGAGGATTTGGAGCGTAACGTTATTCGAAAAATTCCAAGTTGCAATACTGCGATTTATATCATTGGCCACAGTTTGGGCGGCTGGAACGGTGCTCATTTGTCTGCGATTTTAACCGAGCGCGGTTTCAAAATAAAAATTTTGGTGACCCTGGATCCCGTAGGACACGGCAAAATCGTATATGGTATTTCGAAAATATATCGTCAGGTTCCCAAGCCTAAAGCGCAGTATTGGGTAAATATCAGGGCAGCTGCGGTCGATTGGAACCTGTCAGATCTGGTTGCAGACTTCGGTGAGCAATGGGAGATCTCCGAAGGACCGAACGTCATGGGGCGGCTCGATATCAATCACGCAGATGCCAACTCTATGTATGCTCACGCCTTGCCCGGTGGAAAGTCAGCGCGACAGATTGTAGCGGAGTCAATATTCAAATGGATTAAGGGGTAACTACCTGTGAAGGTTTTAATCTTGACAATATGTATGTCGGTACTCTCGGCTTGTTCTTTGAATCATGGTCGGCCCATTGCTAACCTCAAATACGAAAAGACAGAGCGGCTTCGTACTACCGGAATTTATCAAATTTATTTCAAGTCCGACGTGGAACTTCTCGGCCTGTTCAAGTCGTCTATAGGGCGTGGGCTGGTCTGCTCGTTGACGAATGACCTTGATTTCTCTCAGGCACACCGAATTAAACAGTCCGGCTTCGGGTTTATCGAGAGGGTTTCGCCGGACTCGTTAATCTATAGAGCAGATGTCATTTTTGACGAGTCGGTAGACGATGAGGGGGGACAAAGGCGCCTGAAAGGGGAAACACTGGATCCCTTTTTAAAAGCCAGAGATTCCTTTTCCTGTGTTTATAGAGTCCACTCCACTACATACAAGACGTATTTTTCCAAGATTATGCGGGTACCTAGCGCGGATTTGCTGACAACTGGACCTGCAAAATAAAAAGTATCCCGTCCGGCCTTGCCTCTTTCGAGGGCCGCTCTCCCTGAGTATTTCCCGACCGCAGCGGCATGGCGAACCTTGCATTTTTGTCCGTGCAAGCCTGACTCGGCCCTTCGATCGCCATCGTTGCAGCCCAAGAGGGGGCGCTTTGAGTGAGGTGATACCGTTACTGTTGATATTCCCATAATGTGGGATTGATATTTATATATTGAGATTTCCCGTCCCTCGGGTTTATAGTCCATCGCACTCACTGCCAAAAACAAAACAGGTGAAGCGATGCAGGCGCAATTGATCGCGCTCGATTGGGGGACGACCTCATTACGTGCTTACAAACTCGCGGCGGACGGTGTGGTGCTGGAGCAGCGTGCGCTGTCGTCCGGGATCATGCAGTTGCCCAAGACCCCGCGAATCATCCACGGCCGTGAATGCGCCGATGGTTTTGAACTGGCCTTCGACGAAGCCTGTGGTGACTGGCTCAATGCGCAGCCGGATCTGCCGGTAATCGCTTGCGGCATGGTCGGCAGTGCACAGGGCTGGCGCGAAGCGGCTTACTGCGAGACGCCGGCCGACGTCGCCCATCTCGGAAATTCCCTACAAACCGTTGTCAGCTTGCGCGGTACGCCGGTGCATATCGTCCCGGGCGTGATCCAGCGTTCGCGTCTGCCGAATGTAATGCGTGGCGAAGAAACCCAAGTCCTCGGCGTACTGCAGAGTCTGCCGGCCGAGGCGGGTAGCGATCTGCTGATCGGCCTGCCCGGCAGCCACTCGAAATGGGTGGAAGTGGTCGATGGCCGCATCACCCATTTCGACACCTTCATGACCGGCGAAGTGTTTGCCGTGCTCAGCGAGCACAGCATTCTTGGCCGTACCCAGAAGCCGAGCGCGACCTTCGATGCGCAGGCATTCGATCGCGGCGTACAGATCGCGCTGTCGACAGATGCCGCGCTCGGTGTGCTCTCGACCTTGTTCAGCGCCCGCACCCTCGGCCTGACCGGTGAACTGAGCCCGACTGCTCAGGCGGACTATCTGTCCGGCCTGATGATCGGCCATGAGCTGGCCGCGCTCGCCAATGTGCAGCGGCGCCGGCGCAATCAAGCGAATCTTCCATCGATCGTGCTCATCGGCAATGCGCAGCTGTGCGCGCGTTATCGCCGTGCCCTCGACGCCTGCGGCTTTGCTCAGGTGACGCTGGCCGAGCAGGCCACCGAGCGTGGCCTGTGGCAACTGGCGCGTGCCGCCGGACTGATCGATTCCTCATCCCGTTAACCCTGACTGGAGGCCTGACATGCTCAAGCAAGCACTGGCACAAAACGGTCTGATCGCGATTCTGCGTGGCCTGCAACCGCAGGAAGCGGCGGCTGTCGGAGAAGTCCTGTATTCCGCCGGATTTCGCGTCATCGAAGTACCGCTCAATTCCCCATCGCCGTACGAAAGTATCCGCATCCTGCGTGATGCGCTGCCCGCCGATTGCCTGATCGGTGCCGGCACCGTGCTCAGCCCTGAGCAGGTCGAGCAGGTCAAAGCGGCTGGCGGCCAAGTGATCGTCATGCCGCACAGCGATGCCAAGGTGTTGCGCGCGGCGAAAGCGGCGGGGCTGTACCTGTCGCCGGGCGTGGCTACGCCGACCGAAGCCTTCGCCGCACTGGCTGAGGGCGCGGACATTCTCAAGCTGTTTCCGGCCGAGCAAATGAGCCCGGCGGTCGTCAAGGCCTGGCTCGCGGTGTTGCCAGCCGGCACGGTGCTGGCGCCGGTCGGCGGCATTACGCCGGACAACATGCAGGCCTTTATCGACGCCGGTGTGAAAGGTTTCGGTCTCGGTTCCGGCCTGTTCAAACCGGGCATGACGCCCGAGCAGGTGGCGGTCAATGCCAAGGCCTACGTGGCTGCCTGGAAAGCCCTGCGTTAAGACTTTTCGGCGCTGTGCGCGCTGCATCTAATAAAAGCTGCATTTACAAAAGAGAGCAGAGATGAAAATCACCAAACTCACGACCTTCATCGTCCCGCCGCGCTGGTGCTTCCTCAAGGTCGAAACCGACGAGGGCGTGACCGGTTGGGGCGAGCCTGTTGTCGAAGGGCGCGCCCATACCGTAGCGGCTGCGGTGGAAGAATTGTCCGACTACCTGATCGGCAAAGACCCGCGCAATATCGAAGACATCTGGACCGTGCTCTATCGCGGCGGCTTCTACCGTGGCGGTGCGATCCACATGAGCGCGCTGGCCGGTATCGATCAGGCGCTGTGGGACATCAAGGGCAAGGCCCTTGGTGTGTCGGTCAGCGATCTGCTCGGTGGCCAGGTGCGCGACAAGATTCGTGTCTATTCGTGGATCGGCGGCGACCGTCCGGCCGACACCGCGCGTGCGGCGAAAGAAGCAGTGAGCCGTGGTTTCACGGCGGTGAAAATGAACGGCACCGAAGAACTGCAGTTCCTCGACACTTTCGAGAAAGTCGACCTCGCGCTGGCCAACGTTGCCGCCGTGCGTGATGCGGTGGGGCCGAACGTCGGTATCGGCGTCGACTTCCACGGCCGCGTGCACAAGCCGATGGCCAAGGTGCTGATGAAGGAACTCGACCCGTACAAACTGATGTTCATCGAAGAACCGGTGCTCAGCGAAAACTACGAAGCATTGAAAGAACTGGCGCCGCTGACCAGCACGCCGATTGCCCTCGGCGAGCGGCTGTTCTCGCGCTGGGACTTTAAACGGGTGTTGAGCGAAGGCTACGTCGACATTATCCAGCCGGATGCCTCCCACGCCGGCGGCATCACCGAAACCCGCAAGATCGCCAACATGGCCGAAGCCTACGACGTCGCGCTGGCGCTGCATTGCCCGCTCGGACCGATCGCGCTGGCGGCCTGTTTGCAACTCGACGCGGCTTGTTACAACGCGTTTATCCAGGAGCAGAGCCTCGGCATACATTACAACGAGAGCAACGACTTGCTCGACTATGTGAAGGATCCGCGCGTGTTCGACTACGACCAGGGCTTCGTCAAGATCCCGAACGGCCCGGGACTGGGCATCGAGATCAACGAGGAATACGTGATCGAGCGTGCCGCCGTCGGCCACCGCTGGCGCAACCCGATCTGGCGTCATGCCGATGGCAGCTTTGCCGAGTGGTGAGTCTCTGACTCGCTAGCATCAGATCGTTCCCACGCTCTGCGTGGGAATGCCTCAATGGACGCTCTGCGTCCGCTGCTGGGACGCGGAGCGTCCCGGGCTGCATTCCCACGCCGAGCGTGGGAACGATCAGTTCTCCGAGGGAGAGGAGATCTGCGTCATGACCTCAACAAACATAAAAAGAGGCATCTCTCATGCAAACGCACACCCTCTCCGGGCAGGCGTCTTTAGTCACGCCTAGCCGCAAGCGGTTTTTCATCATGGTGTTGCTGTTCATCACCGTGGTCATCAACTACCTCGACCGCAGCAACCTGTCGATTGCCGCGCCGGCGCTGACCAGTGAGCTGGGCATCGATCCGGTTCATGTCGGTCTGATCTTCTCCGCGTTCGGCTGGACTTACGCCGCGATGCAGATCCCCGGCGGCTGGCTGGTCGATCGGGTGCCGCCGCGCATCCTTTACAGCGTCGCGCTGCTGCTGTGGTCGGTGGCCACAGTGATGCTCGGATTCGTCAGCAGCTTCATCGCGCTGTTCGTGCTGCGCATGGCCGTCGGTGCGCTGGAAGCGCCCGCCTATCCGATCAACAGCCGCGTGGTCACCACCTGGTTTCCTGAGCGCGAGCGCGCCACGGCGATCGGTTTCTACACCTCCGGACAGTTTGTCGGTCTGGCTTTCCTGACCCCGGTGCTGGCGTGGCTGCAACATGCATTCGGCTGGCACATGGTGTTCGTCGCCACCGGCGCGGTGGGCATTCTCTGGGCGCTGATCTGGTACGCGGTGTATCGCGAGCCGCGCGATTTCAAAGGCACCAATCAGGCGGAAATCGACCTGATCCGCGAAGGCGGCGGGCTGGTCGATATCCAGGCCGAGGCGGCCAAGGTCAAAGCCAGATTCAGTTGGACCGATCTGGGCATCGTCCTCAGCAAGCGCAAGTTGTGGGGCATCTACCTCGGCCAGTTCTGCCTGAACTCGACGCTGTGGTTCTTCCTCACCTGGTTTCCGACCTATCTGGTGAAATATCGCGGCATGGACTTCATCAAGTCCGGTCTGCTCGCATCGCTGCCATTTCTTGCCGCGTTCGTCGGCGTGTTGTGCTCGGGATTCTTTTCCGACTTCCTGATCCGGCGCGGCTACACCGTGGGCTTCGCGCGCAAGTTGCCAATCATTGGCGGGCTGCTGATTTCGACTTCGATCATCGGCGCCAACTTTGTCGAGTCGACGCCGCTGGTGATTGCCTTCCTCGCCCTGGCATTTTTCGGCAACGGTCTGGCGTCGATCACCTGGTCGCTGGTGTCAACGCTGGCACCGGCGCGGTTGCTCGGCCTGACCGGTGGCGTGTTCAACTTCATCGGCAACCTGTCGGCGATTGCTACGCCGATTGTGATCGGCTTCCTCGCCAGCGGCGATTCGTTCGCGCCGGCGATCACCTACATCGCCGTGCTCGCACTGGTCGGTGCCTTGTCCTACGTGCTGCTGGTGGGCAAGGTCGAGCGTATCGAGTTGTAGTGCTCAGTCTCGGGCGACCATAATGCCGCCCGTTCCTTCGCTCAACGGTAAAAGGCTGGATATGCAGGAAGACGCCCCGGAAAAAATCAAGGACGCCGCGCCCACCGGCACCCAGACGCTGCTGCGCGGCCTCGGTGTGGTGCAGGCGGTGGCCAGTGGCGCGCGCGATCTCAAGGAGATTGCCCGGCTGATCGGTACCACGCGCAGCACCACCCATCGTCTGGCCAGTTGCCTGGTCGACGAGCGTTATCTGCGCGTGGTGCCGCAGATCGGTTATCTGCTCGGGCCGAAACTGATCGAACTGGGCTTTCAGGCCCGCGAAGAGTTGCCGCTGGTGACGTTGGCCGGGCCGTATCTGGACGAGCTTTCGGCACTGACTGGCGATACAGTGCACCTCGGAATCCGCGAAGGCGACGAAGTGCTGTACCTGCTGAAGAATCCAGGACGCAACGGCCCGGAAATGCGCTCGCGGGTCGGCCATCGCATGCCGCTGGTGCGCACCGGGATCGGCAAGGCCTTGATGCTCGATGATTCGCCGCAGGATTGGCGGCGGCTGTACGACATCAGCCTGCCGGCAGGTGGGAAAAGTCAGTTCTGGCCGCAGCATCCGCAGCAGTCGTGGGAACAGCTTGAGCAGCGCATGGGCGAATACGTTGCCGGTGGCTATGCGTTCGATCTGGAAGACAACGAACCGTCGATCCGCTGTGTGGCGGCGCCGATTCGTGATGCGAGCAAGGGCATCGTCGCGGCGATCAGTATCGCCAGCACCGTGCCGTACATGCCGCTGGAAAAAATGGCCGAGTTGATCCCCCTGCTGAAAGGGGTCACAACCCGGCTGTCGGCGGAGCTGGGCTTGAAGGTGTAAGCCGTGAAGGTTTAGGCCTTCAGCGTGGCCATGTCGATGACGAAGCGGTACTTGACGTCACCGGCAATCATCCGCGCGTAGGCTTCGTTGATCTGGCGGATGTCGAGCATTTCGATGTCGCAGGTGATGTTGTGCTCGGCGCAGAAATCCAGCACTTCCTGGGTTTCGGCGATACCACCGATCAAGGAGCCGGCCAATACGCGGCGGCTCATCACCAGTTTGCCGGCGTGAACGGGCGGGTTCACCGGCTCGATCAGGCCGACCAGAATGTGCACGCCGTCGAAACGCAGGGTGTCGAGGTACGGGTTCAAATCGTGCTGCACCGGAATGGTGTCGAGCAGGAAGTCGAAGTAGCCGGCCGCGGCCTTCATCTGCTCGGCATCGGTGGAGACGATGACGTGATCGGCGCCCTGACGGCGACCTTCTTCAGCCTTGCTCGCCGAGCGGGTGAACAGCGTGACTTCCGCGCCCATCGCCTTGGCGAACTTGATGCCCATGTGGCCGAGGCCGCCCATGCCGAGAATCCCGACCTTGTCACCGGCCTTGACGCCGTAGTGCTTGAGCGGCGAGTAGGTGGTGATGCCGGCGCAGAGAATCGGTGCGGCGCTGGCCAGAGCCAGTTTCTCGGGGATGCGCACAACGAAGTGTTCGCTGACCACGATGCTGTCGGAGTAACCGCCCATGGTGTTGCTGCCATCGACCCGGTCCGGGGTGGCGTAGGTCATGGTCGGGCCTTCGAGGCAATATTGCTCGAGGTTCGCCTGGCAGGCTTCGCAGCTGCGGCAGGAGTCGACCATGCAGCCGACGCCAACCAGATCGCCTACCTTGTGACGGGTGACATTCGCACCGACAGCGGTGACTTTTCCGACAATCTCATGGCCGGGCATCAGCGGATAAACGGCGATGCCCCATTCGTTGCGTGCCTGATGGATGTCGGAATGGCAGACGCCGCAGTAGAGAATTTCGATCGCTACGTCGTCGGCGCGCGGGCTGCGGCGTTCGAATTTCATCGGCGCGAGGGGAGTGGTGGCCGATTGGGCGGCATAGCCGATGGCGGTGTACATGGGTGACCTCGCAAAAACAGTGACAAGTGAGGCGGTGAATTCTGGGCGCCAGAGGCGGGTGCGGCCATGACGATTTCTCCGGGTCTCATGCCTAATCCTCCGGCATGCGGGTTTCGGCGATCGCATTGGCCAGCGGATCTGCGATGATGTTTTTCATCCCCTTTTCCGTGAATTTTACGAAGACCTATTCGATGCAGTTGACCCGTCATCTTGATGCCAATGCCAGGCTGGTTTCGTTGATCGAACCGCTGGCGCTGCGCGATGGCTACAGCCAGACCGGCCTGCCCGGTGTGCAGATTTTGCGCGCCAGTTGCGACGTCGCCCGTGGCCCGCATATTTACGAGCCGAGCCTGATGATCATCGCCCAGGGCAGCAAACTGGCGTTCCTCGGCCCACGGACCATGGAATATGGCGCCGGGCATTACCTGATCCAGGCGCTGCCGGTGCCGTTCGAATGCGAAACCTTTGCCTTGCCCGATGCGCCATTGCTCGGTGTGTCGGTGGCGATCGATCGCGTCCTGCTCGGCGAACTGGTGCTGGCCATGGGGCTGGCGCCGGGTCGGCATATTCCGGCGCAGACGCCGGAGTCGATGACCTCGGTGGTACTCGACGATGGCATGCGCGGTTGTGTCGAACGGCTGCTTAGCTGTCTGCACGATCCGCTGGAATGCCAGATTCTCGGCCCGGCGCGGGTTCGCGAATTATTGTTCGTCGCGCTGCGCGGGCCGCAAGCGGATGTGTTGCGGGCGTTGGTCGAGCAACAAGGGCAATTCGCCCGGGTGGCGGCGTCGATCAGCCATCTGCATGCGCATTACACCGAACCGCTGAATGTCGAGACACTGGCCAGTTGCGCGAACATGAGCGTGTCGACCTTTCATGAGCATTTCAAACGCAGCACGCTGTTGTCGCCGGTCCAGTATCTGAAGCGTTTACGTTTGTTGAAGGCGCAGACGCTGCTGGTGGCGGAGGGGCTGGGCGTGGCGCAGGTGGCGCATCGGGTGGGGTATCAGAGCACGTCGCAGTTCAGTCGCGAATACAAGCGTTACTTCGAACGCAGTCCGGGGGATGAGCGCGCTGCCTGATCCGCCGATATCCCCAGTGGGAGCGAGCC
Organism: Pseudomonas sp. Sample_23; assembly: GCF_004307595.1. NCBI lineage: Bacteria > Pseudomonadati > Pseudomonadota > Gammaproteobacteria > Pseudomonadales > Pseudomonadaceae > Pseudomonas > Pseudomonas sp. Sample_23. The sequence goes on along the minus strand of NZ_RCNX01000039.1, from coordinate 106,723 downwards.
TGCTCGCGAAGGCGGTGTATCAGTCGACATCATCTTTATATGACACACCGCTTTCGCGAGCAGGCTCGCTCCCACAGTTGTTTTGTGGTGGCAGAAGAATTTTGGGCAACAAAAAGGCCCCCATGTCGGGAGCCTTGTTGTTCAGTGTTTCGACTTACATGTTCGGGTAAGTCGGGCCGCCGGCACCTTCCGGCGCGACCCAGGTGATGTTCTGCGCAGGGTCCTTGATGTCACAGGTCTTGCAGTGCACGCAGTTCTGGGCGTTGATCTGGAAGCGCTTCTCGCCGTCTTCCTTGGTGATCACTTCGTATACGCCGGCCGGGCAGTAGCGCTGCGCCGGTTCGTCGTACAGCGGCAGGTTTTTGCTGATCGGGATGCTCGGATCGGTCAGCTTCAAGTGGCACGGCTGCTCTTCTTCGTGGTTGGTACCGGAGATGAACACCGAGCTGAGTTTGTCGAAACTCAGTTTGCCGTCAGGTTTCGGGTAATCGATCTTCTTGCAGTCGGCCGCGAGCTTGAGGCAGGCGTAATCCGGCTTGGTGTCGCGCAGGGTGAACGGCAGTTTGCCGCCGAAGATGTTCTGGTCCAGCCAGTTGAAACCACCGCCGATGATCGCGCCGTACTTGTGAATCGCCGGGCCGAAGTTACGGCTGGCGAACAGTTCTTCGTGCAGCCAGCTGTTCTTGAATGCGTCGACGTAAGTGGTCAGTTCGACGGTGCAATCCTGCTCGGCGAACAGCGCATCGGCCACCGATTCCGCCGCGAGCATGCCGGACTTCATCGCGGTGTGGCTGCCTTTGATCTTGGCGAAGTTCAGGGTGCCGAGGTCGCAACCGATCAGCGCGCCGCCCTTGAAGACCATTTTCGGCAGCGAGTTCAGGCCGCCCTTGGCGATGGCGCGGGCGCCATAGCTGACGCGCTTGCCGCCTTCCAGATATTGCTTGAGCACCGGGTGATGCTTGAGGCGCTGGAATTCGTCAAACGGCGACAGGTACGTGTTGCTGTAGGACAGGTCGACGATCAGACCGACCACCACCTGATTGTTTTCCAGGTGATAGAGGAACGAGCCGCCGGTGTTCTCGGTGCCCATGATGTCCAGCGGCCAGCCGGCGGTGTGCACCACCAGGCCTGGCTGATGCTTGGCCGGGTCGATTTCCCAGATTTCTTTCAGGCCGATGCCGTAGTGCTGAACGTCGGCATCGCTGTCGAGGTTGTAGCGTTTGATCAGTTGCTTGCCGATGTGGCCACGGCAGCCTTCGGCGAACAGCGTGTATTTGCCACGCAGTTCCATGCCCGGGGTGTACAGGCCTTCTTTCGGATGGCCTTCACGGTCGACGCCCAGATCACCGGTGATGATCCCGCGCACCACACCGTTTTCATCGATCAGCGCTTCCTGAGCGGCGAAGCCCGGGTAGATTTCCACACCGAGGTTCTCGGCCTGCTGAGCCAGCCAGCGGCACAGGTTGCCCAGGGAAATGATGTAGTTGCCTTCGTTGTGCATGGTCTTGGGCACAAAGAAGTCAGGAATCTTCTGCGCGCTGTCAGCGTTTTTCAGCACGAAAATGTCATCGCGTGTGACGGGCGTGTTCAGCGGCGCGCCGAGCTCTTTCCAGTCCGGGAACAGTTCGTTCAGGGCGCGGGGTTCGAACACCGCTCCGGAGAGGATGTGTGCGCCGACTTCGGAGCCTTTTTCGACCACGCAGACGCTGATTTCCTTACCGGCGTCAGCGGCCTTCTGCTTCAAGCGGCAGGCGGCGGACAGACCAGCGGGGCCGGCACCGACGATGACGACGTCGAATTCCATGTATTCGCGTTCCACAGGCTATCTCCTACTCAAGGCTCAACAGTTTTTTTTCTAATATGGAGGTTTGATCTCGCATCCGTATTGCCTTTACGTTAACGTCAAAGGGAATATTGGCGAATCCACCTTTCTCTCTAGGCGGCGCATTATATCTACACCACTCCGAGCGTCCAATACAAACGTTTGTTTGAATCGCCTCCAGCCCTGATAAATCAAAGAAGCGCGGCTTATGACAGGGCATTTTGGCGTATTGACCAGAATGGGCGTTCCGGTCAAGATACGGGCGGTTTTGCGCTCGCCGTAGGCAGACTGGCGGTTTCAAGAGCACCTCTAAAGACAGGGCACAGGCAGTAGACGGTGATGCGCAGCGCAAGTCCGGCGCGCAGTTTACACAGCGTGAGAATGAATGACCTGGCAGTCACCCCTGACGAACGGTCACCTCCCTTCGCGAAGTGAATCACCTCACATTCAAGCCGGCGTTTTTAGAGGTGCCCTTGTCGCCCGATGAGCATCATCCGCCAGGTTCGCCTAGGCGACTTTCTTTTCACCGGAGAGTAACGAGGAATCCATGAAGGTTCTTGTAGCTGTCAAACGCGTTGTGGATTACAACGTCAAGGTCCGCGTCAAGGCGGACAATTCCGGCGTCGACCTCGCCAACGTCAAGATGTCGATGAACCCATTCTGCGAAATCGCCGTGGAAGAAGCCGTACGCCTGAAAGAGAAGGGCGTTGCGACTGAAATCGTCGTCGTCTCCATCGGCCCGACCACCGCTCAGGAGCAACTGCGTACCGCACTGGCTCTGGGTGCCGATCGCGCCATCCTCGTCGAATCCGCTGAAGACCTGACCTCGCTGGCCGTGGCCAAGCTGCTCAAGGCCGTCGTCGACAAGGAACAGCCGCAGCTGGTGATCCTCGGCAAACAGGCGATCGACAGCGACAACAACCAGACCGGCCAGATGCTCGCGGCATTGAGCGGCTACGGTCAGGGCACCTTCGCGTCGAAAGTCGAAGTCTCCGGCGACAGCATTGCCGTGACCCGCGAAATCGACGGCGGCGCGCAGACCGTTTCGCTGAAACTGCCAGCCATCGTCACCACCGACCTGCGTTTGAACGAGCCGCGCTACGCGTCCCTGCCAAACATCATGAAAGCCAAGAAGAAGCCTCTCGAAGTGCTGACTCCGGACGCTTTGGGCGTTTCCACCGCCTCCACCAACAAGACCCTGAAAGTCGAAGCGCCGGCTGCACGCAGCGCGGGCATCAAGGTCAAGTCGGTGGCTGAACTGGTTGAAAAACTCAAGAACGAAGCGAAGGTAATCTAAATGACTATCTTGGTTATTGCTGAACACGACAACAAAGTGCTGGCCCCGGCCACACTGAACACCGTGGCCGCTGCTGCCAAAATCGGCGGCGACATCCACGTTCTGGTAGCAGGTCAGGGCGCAGGCCCGGTGGCCGAAGCCGCGGCGAAAATCGCTGGCGTGAGCAAAGTCCTCAACGCTGACAATGCCGCCTACGCGCATCAGTTGCCGGAAAACGTTGCTCCGCTGGTTGCAGAGCTGGGCGCTGGCTACAGCCACATCCTCGCTGCCGCCACTTCCAACGGCAAAAACATCCTGCCGCGCGTTGCTGCTGCGCTGGACGTTGACCAGATCTCCGAGATCATCTCGGTCGAAAGCGCTGACACTTTCAAGCGTCCGATCTACGCCGGTAACGCCATCGCTACCGTGCAATCGACCGCCGCGATCAAAGTGATCACCGTGCGTGCCACCGGTTTCGATCCGGTTGCTGCTGAAGGTGGTTCGGCTGCCGTTGAAGCCGTGGGTGCTGCCCACGACGCCGGTACCTCGAGCTTCGTCAGCGAAGAGCTGGCCAAGTCCGACCGTCCTGAGCTGACCGCTGCCAAGATCGTCGTTTCCGGCGGTCGCGGCATGCAGAACGGTGACAACTTCAAACACCTGTACGCGCTGGCCGACAAGCTCGGCGCTGCTGTGGGCGCCTCGCGCGCTGCGGTCGACGCAGGTTTCGTACCGAACGACATGCAGGTCGGTCAGACCGGCAAGATCGTTGCGCCGCAGCTGTACATCGCCGTCGGTATCTCGGGCGCGATCCAGCATCTGGCCGGCATGAAAGACTCCAAGGTGATCGTTGCGATCAACAAGGACGAAGAAGCGCCGATCTTCCAGGTGGCCGATTACGGTCTCGTGGCGGATCTGTTCGAAGCAGTACCTGAGCTGGAGAAGCTGGTCTAATCCGGCGGCTTCACTTATAAAGAGCCCGGCCTGTTGGTCGGGCTTTTTTTTGTCTCGAATTTCAAGCGGGAGCGTTTTGCCATGGATCTGCGCTGCGGATGGTTGTTGGGATGGTTGCTGTTGCCAGGTTTGGCCATGGCCGCGGGCAAGTGCGAGCGCCTGGTCGTCACCGGCAGCCCTGACGCGCCGCCCTACTTGTGGCAGGACCCGCAAAACCCCAAGCGCTTGATCGGCGCCAGTGCCGATCTGTTGCAGCAAGTGGCCAAGGATCTGGGCATCAAAGTCGACCTGCTCTACGCCGGCAAACGCTCGCAGGCCCTCGATGAAGTGCGCAGCGGGCGCATGGACATGCTGGCCGACGCGCCGCTGACCGTGAATGAGCTGGAGAACTTAGACTTCATTCATCCGCCACTGCTGGAAAACGACTATCTGGTGTGGACGCGCAAAGGCTCGACGCTGACCTATGCCGAGGCCAGCGACCTGAAAGGCCACGCCGGTGCGGTGTCGGAAAAGTCGCGGATGACCCAGGCATTCGGCACTTTCGCCGAGCAGAATCTGACCCTGACCCGCACAGCAAACCTTACCGAGGCACTACAGAAGTTGCTGTTGGGCGAGGTGGAATATGTGCTCGCCGGACGTTACTCAGGCTTGGCCGCCGCGCAGACATTGGGCATGACCAGCGATCTGTTGGCGTTCGATCAACCCATCGACCGGCCGGGTCTGTTCCTCGCGGTTTCGCATAACTCCGCCTGCAACGATCCGTGGTTGCGCGGACAGCTCGCCAAAAAGATGACAGAATTGCCCGCGTCCGGACTGACGGAAGCCGCGCTGCAACGCAACATCGAGCGCTGGAAGGCGCAACAGCAACAGCCGCCACTACCTGTCAGTGCCCCAAAACAGTAGGGATTCTTAGTGAGTATTCGACCTCTTTTCGCGGCAGTGGCCGTTCTGGCCCTGGCCGGGTGCGCATCCGATCCGGCACCCAGTGAACAAATGCGTTTGACCGAACAAGCCATCGTGCAGGCCAAGGCAGTCGGCGCTACCGCTGATGAAGTGCCGGAAATGCAGCTGGCCGAAACAAAATACAACCGCGCCAAAGGCAGCATGGCCGACGAGTCCTATCGCAACGCGCGCATGCGTGCCGAGCAGGCGGAACTGGATGCACGTCTGGCCGAGGCCAAGGTGCTGACGAAAAAAAGTGAAGAACAGCTGAATGTGCTCAATACCCGCATTGTCCGCCTGCGCAAGCAGCTGCAACTGGGGGAAGCACAATGAACCTCAAGTCCAATGCTCTCGGCATTCTGCTTCTCGCCGGTTGCGCCAGCCTGTACGGCTGCGCCGGCCAGCACAGCGAGGCGGCGCTGCAACAGGCCGGCGCTGATTTCCAGAAGGTCAAGGAAGATTCCAACGTGCTGCGCATCGCGCCGAAAGACGTGATCCGCGCCGGCGAGTCCCTGGCCCGCGCTGATCGGCTGTCGACCTATTGGGGCAGCGGTGCCGACGTGGTGCATTACGCCTACCTGAGCCAGCGCTACAGCGAAATCGCCCGCGAGCACACCAACCAGGCGCTCAACGAGGAACGCGCAGCCAAGCTCGAGCTTGAGCGTCAGCGTCTGCAACTGGCCCTGCGCGAATCGAAACTGCTCAGCGTGCAGCAACAAGGCAAGTGGCTGGAGGAACAAATCGTCGCGCTGGCGACCACGCAGACCGATCGCGGCCTGGTGATGACCCTCGGCGACGTGTTGTTCGACACCGGCCAGGCGGAACTGAAAAACTCGGCCAACCGCGTCGTGCTGAAGATCGTCCAGTTCCTGCAACTGAACCCCAAGCGCGTGGTGCGCATTGAGGGTTACACCGACAGCACCGGTGGCCGACAGGAAAACCTCAAACTGTCCCGCGATCGTGCGCAATCGGTGGCTGACGTGCTGGTCGATCTGGGTATCGATGAAAAACGCATTCAGGTCGAAGGTTACGGCGACCAGTTTCCGGTCGACGCCAACGCCTCCGAGCGTGGACGGGCGCAGAACCGCCGCGTAGAAATCGTGTTTTCTGACGAAAAAGGCCAGCTCGGCGCCGCCCGCTGAGGGCTGCGTCTCTGGAAAGCCCGGGCTGTCATGCAGTGCCGGGCTTTTTTGTGTCTGTCGATTGCCGCGCAAAACCGTACAGATGGGGCAGACACCGCACTGTACGGTCGAGTAATCTGGCAACTGTCCCAGTACACTTCTAAACTGTTCCGGTATTGTTTCAGACAAGAATAAAACGCCCGTGAAATCGAGTGCTGCGTCATGACCAATCTCTTGCTCTACCAACGTATTGCTCAGCAACTGGCCGAAGACATCCGCCGTGGTGTTTATCAACCGGGGGAGCGCGTGCCTTCGGTGCGCAAGATGAGTTCGCAGCTCAACGTCAGCCATGCGACGGTGTTGCAGGCGTATGCCAACCTTGAAGATCAGGGCCTGATCCGCGCCCGGCCGCAGTCGGGTTACTACGTACACCAGACCCCGGCGCTGACCGCGCCGACGCCGGACATTGCCCGGGTCGAACGGCCGGGGCTGGTGACGCGCAGCAGCATCATTCAGCAGGTATTGGTCGAATCCCGCCGCGAAGGCGTGTTTCCGCTGGGCGCTGCGGTGCCGAGTGTCGATTATCTGCCGGTGCGCGCGCTGCATCAGCAATTGGCCAAGGTCACCCGCTTCCACAGCCCTCGGGCGTTCAGCTACATGTTCAGCCCCGGCTTCGAACCGCTGCGCCGGCAAGTGGCGATCCGCATGCGTGACGCTGGCGTGGTGGTCGATCCATCGGAAGTGGTGATCACCCACGGCTGTGTCGACGCCTTGCAGATGTCGTTGCGCGTGCTGACCCGGCCGGGCGATCTGATCGCTGCCGAATCGCCGACCTATTACGGCCTGCTGCAACTGGCCGATCTGCTCGGCCTGAAAGTCATCGAAATCCCCAGCGATCCCGCCACCGGCATGAGCCTGGAGGCCTTGCAACTGGCCGCCAACCAATGGTCGATCAAGGCGCTGGTGCTGACCACGCGCCTGAGCAATCCCCTCGGCGGGACCATGCCGGAAGAGCGGCAGAAACAGTTGTTGCGTCTGGCCTCGGATTTCGACATTCAGATTGTCGAAGACGATATCTACGGCGAACTGATGTTCGAACAGGGCCGCACCAAAGCGCTGAAAGCCTACGACCGCCTGGATCGGGTGATCTACTGCTCGAGCTTCTCCAAAACCCTGTCACCGGGTGTGCGCATCGGCTGGATGATCGCCGGCAAATACCAACAGGAAATCCAGCGCCTGCAAACCTTCAGCACCCATTCGGCGTGCAGCGTCACACAGATGGCGATTGCCGCGTATCTGGAAAACGGCGGTTATGACCGGCATTTACGCTACATCCGCCAGGAATACCGGAAAAACCTCAGTGCGTTTCAGCTGGCGGTGCAGCAGTATTTCCCCGAGGGCACGCAGATGTCCCGGCCCACGGGCGGTTTCATCCTCTGGGTGAGCTTGCCGGGGCGGGTCAACACTCAGGAATTGCATGTCCGCGCGCTGCAACAAGGCATCAGCATCGCACCGGGGCTGATCTTCAGTAATACCGAGCAGTTCAACCACTGTATCCGCCTCAACTGCGGCATTCCGTGGAACCGCGAGGCGGAGCGGGCGCTGATGACGCTGGGTCTGTTGGCCACCCAACTGTGTCAGGAAACCGCTGGCGGATTCTGAACGGGGAGGGCGCTGAGGCTTGTCATGTGACGCACAACAAGCGAGCATGTGGCCCTCTGCCGTTAGTTCGTTGGGTCCATGAAAGCGATTGTTCCTGCCGCGTGGGTATTGCTGGGTTTGTTGATGATCGGTCAGGCACCGGGTGTCCTGGCGGCCGCAGCCCAGGAAAAACCGGCAGCGACCAGTACCACGAACAAAGCCACCAAAACCGCGGCTCCGGCAAAAAAAGCCCAGGCCAAAAAAAACGCCACGGTGAAGAAGCGCCGCCCGGTGGCCTCGAAATCGAAATCCGCCAGCGAAGTGGCCAAGACCAAATTGCCGCCGGCAAAACTCGATCTCAGCCTGCCCAAGGATATGGTTGAAGACTTGAAGCCACAGGGCACCGTAGAACTGCCCAAACGCGAGGCGATCCTGCCGCAAATGTTTGGCGAAAAAGATAACGGCTTCCAGCTCAACGGCCGCTTGCTCAGCAATGAAATGGAGTTGCAATTGCGCAACGAAGCGCGACGCGATGTGGAAGGCGCGGCGCTGGATTTCGAATTCAAGCAATAGATGCAGCCCTCTGCAACGCGCAGAGCAGACGCTTCGTCGGAGACTGCCCGGTCACTTTTACTTATCGTTGAAAAGCCGCTCGTAGCAATTTGAAACAGTCGTTTTAGCGGTTACTCTGTTTCCCGTCTCTTTACACATCGCCCGTCGCGAGGATCTGTTCGTCATGAAATGCCGTGAAGGCTGTGGCGCTTGCTGCATTGCCCCCTCCATCAGTTCGCCGATCCCCGGCATGCCCGATGGCAAGCCCGCCGGCGAACGTTGCGTGCAACTGTCGGTCGATAACCTGTGCAGCATTTTCGGCCGTCCGGAACGTCCGGCTGTGTGCTCGGGCTTCGCTGCGGATGTCGAGGTATGCGGCAGCAGTTCGGAAGAAGCGATCAGATTGATCGGCTGGTGGGAGCAGATGACGGCGGCGTGATGTGTTCACGAACGGAACTTCAACAATAAGGAATAACACTATGGGTTCGCTGCACCGTATCGCTGTGTTGTGTGGTCTGACTGCCGTACTTGCCACTTCGGTCGCCCACGCGGAAGACTGGAAAGTGGCCAAGAACGAAGACGGCATCAAGGTTTCCCTGAGCGAAATACCCGGTTCGGACTACAAGTCCTACCAAGGCGTCGCGCTGATGAAAACCACCGTTGCCAAACTGCGCGCCTTGCAGGAAGACGTCTCCGGCGCCTGCGCGTGGATTCACGAATGCAAGAGCCAGAAACTGCTCAAGCACGAAGGCGATCTGAGCTGGACCTATTCGCAATTCAACACGCCGTGGCCGGTGACACCGCGTGATTCGGTGCTGAAGATCACCACCGTTGAGGGCGCCGATGGCAGCCTGACCCGTAATCTTGAAGGCGTACCGACCTATCTGCCGGAAGAAAAAGGCTTCGTGCGGGTCCAGCAGGTCAAAGGCTTCTGGAAGTTTGTGCCTAAAGGCGATCAGGTTGAAGTGACTTATCAGGTGCACACCGAGCCGGGCGGTAGCGTGCCGGCCATGGTCGCCAACAAGTTTGTGGTCGATGCGCCATTCAATACCCTGAAAGCGCTGAAAGAACGCGCCGAGAAATAATCAATTCGCTGTAAGCAAAACGCCCCGACCGGTTCGGGGCGTTTTGTTTTGTCTCTAAATTGTATTTCCAGATATGCGTTGCACGAAATTTTCACAAAGTCTCCAAGACAATTCGCCCGCACTTGTTGCCTGCCATAGCGCTGCCAACCCTTCGAATGAAAGTCTCGAGGAGCAGGGCAGTAATCAATGGCAATGGTGTGAACGATCGTGCAACATTTGCGCACCGCGCACGCCCCGGGGTCTGGACTGACCAATAGAGGGCCTGGCGCCGCTGTATTTTTGCAACTTCAACTTCCAATGGGTCCTAAAACGACATGGCAAACCCGGACGCCCTGAATCAGCAGCGATCTTCTGCTCGCCTGCTGCAACCGACCGTCAAATCGCATCTGGCCTACACGCTGCTGTGCGCACTGGTCATGATGGTCATGTTTTCCGCGCTGCGCCTCGCGCTGCTGGTCTACAACCGCGAGATGATCCTCGACACCCCGGCCGCGACCTTCCTTGAAGCGTTCGTCAACGGTCTGCGTTTCGACCTGCGCCTGGTGGTCTACCTGTGCATTCCGCTGGTGCTGGCACTGTTCAGTGCCCGGGCCATGGCCGCGCGCGGTTTCTTCCGTCTGTGGCTTACCGTCGCCTCGAGCATCGCGCTGTTCCTCGGCCTGATGGAAATGGACTTCTACCGCGAGTTTCACCAGCGCCTCAACGGTCTGGTGTTCCAGTACGTGAAGGAAGACCCGAAAACCGTAATGAGCATGCTCTGGTACGGTTTCCCGGTGGTGCGCTACGTGCTGGCATGGGTAATCGGCACGGTCATTCTGACCCTGGCGTTCAAAGGCGCCGACCGTGCCACCCGCCCGCGCGGACCGTTCAGCGGCGGCAGCGTCAGCTCCCGTCAGGTTGCGCCGTGGTACACCCGCCTGGCGGTGTTCGTAGTCTGCCTGCTGATCTGCGTCGTCGCCGCTCGCGGCACCCTGCGTCAGGGCCCGCCGATGCGCTGGGGTGACGTCTACACCACCGATTCCAACTTCGCCAACCAGCTCGGCCTCAACGGCACGCTGTCGCTGGTCGCCGCAGCCAAGGCGCGCATGGGCGAAGACCGCGACAACATCTGGAAAGCCACGCTGCCGCAGGAACAGGCGCAGCAAGTGGTGCGCGACATGCTGCTGATGCCGGACGACAAACTGGTCGATGCCGACATCGCCGCTGTTCGCCGCGACTACATGCCGCCGGCCGACAAGACCCTGCCGATCAAGAACGTCGTGGTGATCCTGATGGAAAGCATGGCCGGTCACTCGGTCGGTGCTTTGGGCGCGCCGGGCAATATCACCCCGTACCTGGACAAGCTGTCGAAGGAAGGTCTGCTGTTCGACCGTTTCTTCTCCAACGGCACTCACACCCACCAGGGCATGTTCGCGACCATGGCCTGCTTCCCCAACCTGCCGGGTTTCGAATACCTGATGCAGACCCCGGAAGGCAGCCACAAACTGTCCGGTCTGCCGCAGCTGCTCAGCGCCCGCGACTATGACGATGTCTATGTCTACAACGGCGACTTCGCCTGGGATAACCAGTCGGGCTTCTTCAGCAACCAGGGCATGACCAACTTCGTTGGCCGCAACGACTTCGTCAATCCGGTGTTCTCCGATCCGACCTGGGGCGTGTCCGACCAGGACATGTTCGATCGTGGCCTGCAAGAACTGAAGGCGCGGGAAAACGGCAAGCCGTTCTACGCACTGCTGCAAACTCTGTCCAACCACACGCCGTACGCCTTGCCCACGCCATTGCCGGTCGAGCGCGTCACTGACCGTGGCAGCCTCAACGAACACCTGACCGCCATGCGCTACTCCGATTGGGCGCTCGGCCAGTTCTTCGAGAAGGCGCGCAAAGAGAAGTACTTCAACGAAACCCTGTTCGTCATCGTCGGCGACCACGGCTTCGGCAACGAGCGCCAGATCACCGAAATGGACCTGGGTCGCTTCAACGTGCCGATGCTGATGATCGCCCCGGGCATCCAGCAGAAGTTCGGTACCCGCGACCACACCGTGGGTACGCAGATCGACATCGTGCCGACCATCATGGGCCGCCTCGGTGGCGAAGTGCGTCACCAGTGCTGGGGCCGCGACCTGCTCAACCTGCCGCAGGGCGACACCGGTTTTGGTGTGATCAAGCCATCGGGCAGTGAGCAGACCACCGCCATCGTCACCGCCGATGAGATTCTGGTGTTGCCGCGTGACAAGGACATGGGCCCGAAAATCTGGAAATATCAGCTGGGCGCCAATCCGCACGCCGAAGTTGTACCGGACGCGCCGCGCACTGCCGAACTCAAACTCAAACTTGAAGCGTTCCTGCAAACCGCAACCAAGAGCTTGCTCGATAACACCGCCGGTGTCATTCACGGCAAGCCGGACTGATCACTCCTTAAAGTCCACGCAATAAAAAAGAGGCCCTTGCAAAAGGGCCTCTTTTTTTACAGCTTCAAATCGTCATATCTTGCCGAGTAACAACAGCACCAGCAGCACGACCAACACCACGCCGATAATACCCGACGGGCCATAACCCCAACTTCTGGAGTGCGGGAAGACCGGCAGACCACCGATCAGCAACAGGATCAGGATGATGATTAGAATTGTGCCCATGGGTGATTTCCTTGTTCAGAGTCTGGAAGAGTCTTGATGCTCAGTGGGCAGCTGGAGAGCAACTAAATTCCAGCCGGCTTACATGTTCCGACTTGCGCCGGTGAAAAATAATTCAATGTTTTTTTAATGTATTTGGATTGCTCGGTTATTTCCTTTCCAGCAAAAAGATCGCAGCCTCGTTGCACTCGTCAGCTCCTGCATGAGACCAACCGGAAAACAATGACGGCTGGAATCTTTTGATCCTCCATTCAGCAACTGGATGGAGCGTGGGTGAACGAAGTTCCTTCGCTACACTCGGCGCATCTTTCCCGGAACAACAAGGCTGTCCGCTATGCAAAATCGCATGATGATCACTGGTGCAGGCTCAGGCCTGGGTCGCGAAATCGCGCTGCGCTGGGCCCGTGAAGGCTGGCGGCTGGCCTTGTCCGATGTCAGTGAACCCGGCCTGCAGGAAACCCTGAAACTGGTGCGCGAGGCGGGCGGTGACGGCTTCATTCAGCGCTGTGACGTGCGCGATTACAGCCAGCTCACCGCCTTCGCCCAGGCCTGCGAAGAGAAGCTCGGCGGCATCGACATCATCGTCAACAATGCCGGCGTCGCCTCGGGCGGATTCTTCAGCGAGTTGTCGCTGGAAGACTGGGACTGGCAGATCGCGATCAACCTGATGGGCGTGGTCAAGGGCTGCAAGGCGTTCCTGCCGCTGCTGGAACAGAGCAAGGGCAAGATCATCAACATCGCCTCCATGGCCGCGTTGATGCAAGGCCCGGCAATGAGTAACTACAACGTGGCCAAGGCCGGCGTGGTGGCGTTGTCGGAAAGTCTGCTGATCGAACTGGCGCAGCAGGAAGTGGCGGTGCATGTGGTTTGCCCATCGTTCTTCCAGACCAACTTGCTCGATTCTTTCCGTGGCCCGACCCCGGCCATGAAAGCCCAGGTCGGCAAGTTGCTGGAAAGTTCGCCAATCAGTGCCGCCGACATCGCTGACTACATCTATCAGCAAGTCGCCGCCGGTGAGTTCATGATTCTGCCTCACGAACAAGGGCGCATGGCCTGGGCGCTCAAACAGAAGAATCCGCAACTGCTCTACAACGAAATGACTTCCATGGCCGAGAAAATGCGCGCCAAGGCCAAACAAAACAACGCTTGATCTTGTTCGATTCCTGCCGCGTCGTTAGGGTGGCCGCCACGGTCACCCTGTCGAGACGCCTCCATGCTCAATTACTTGTGGTTCTTCCTTGCGGCGCTGTTTGAAATCGCCGGCTGTTTTGCCTTCTACATGTGGCTGCGCCAGGGCAAGAGTGCGTTGTGGGTGATTCCCGCGTTGCTCAGCCTGACCCTGTTCGCGCTGTTGCTGACCCGTGTGGAAGCGGCCTACGCCGGGCGCGCCTATGCCGCGTATGGCGGGATCTACATCGTTGCTTCGATTGGCTGGCTGGCGGTGGTCGAGCGGGTGCGTCCGCTGGGCTCGGACTGGATCGGCATGGCGCTGTGCGTGGTAGGTGCCAGCATCATTCTGTTCGGGCCGCGCTTTTCCGCCGCCTGAGGCTTTTGTGCGAAGCGTCTGACAGCTGCGGGCGTGGGCAGCTGTAGGGCAAGACTGATTTGCTCGTCGTGGATTGTGAAGACGCTGTAAGCCGCGCATCTTCAGGGTTTGCCAGTCCTGAAGGATGAATCCCATGCTTGTACTCAGCCGTGTGGTCGGTGAGTTGATTTCAATCGGAGACGACATCACCCTGCGTGTTCTGTCGGTCAACGGCTCCAGCGTGCGCTTCGGCGTCGAGGCGCCGAAAAAGGTCCATGTACACCGCGCCGAGGTCTATGACCGGATCAAGCGCAAGGAGGCCGCAGCGAAGGCTGGCTGACGGCTTCAGTCGAACAGATGCTTGGGTACGTCGTGCTTGAGCATCAGCTGGCACTGTTCGCTTTCCGGGTCGAACACGATCAATGCCTGGCCTTTGGTCAGTGCCTGGCGCACGCGCAGGACGCGGGTCTCCAGCGGGGTGTCATCGCCGTTGTCGGTACCGTCGCGGGTGACGAAATCCTCGATCAGGCGGGTGAGGGTGTCGACTTCAAGCGCGTCGTGGGGAATGAGCATGGGCACCTCGGTCAAATCGATGTCGGGATGCTACGGGGATTGGGTTTTGCGTGCCAGTTTTGTATCGGTCTTGCCTGCCAATTCGCGAGCAGGCTCGCTCCCACCTTTGAATTGCGATCCCTGTGGGAGCGAGCCTGCTCGCGAAGGCGATTATCTGTTCACCGAAGGCTCAACTGTCAGAACGCTGCCCCACCAGACTGTCCACCGGCGGCACGCGGGTTTCGCTTTCCATCTGGGTGTCATGCTCAATCTGATGGCTGAAGCGATCCAGTGAAGCATTGGCTGGCGCCGCATCGCTGGCAAACACCGGCGGGCTGAGAATGTACGCACCGAGCAAACGGCTGAGCGCCGCCAGACTGTCGATGTGCGTGCGTTCGTAGCCATGGGTGGCATCGCAGCCGAAAGCGAGCAGGGCGGTGCGAATGTCGTGGCCGGCGGTGACCGCCGAGTGCGCATCGCTGAAGTAATAGCGGAACATGTCACGGCGCACCGGCAATTCGTGTTCACCAGCCAGACGCAACAGATGCCGCGACAGGTGATAGTCATACGGCCCGCCCGAATCCTGCATCGCCACGCTCACGGCGTGTTCGCTCGAGTGCTGGCCGGGGGCGACCGGTGCGATGTCGATGCCGACAAACTCGCTGACGTCCCACGGCAATGCCGCCGCTGCACCGCTGCCGGTTTCCTCGGTGATGGTGAACAGTGGATGGCAATCGATGTTCAGTTCCTGGCCGCTGTCGACAATCGCCTTCAGAGCAGCGAGCAATGCGGCAACACCGGCCTTGTCGTCGAGGTGGCGGGCGCTGATATGGCCGCTTTCGGTGAACTCGGGCAGCGGATCGAAGGCCACCACGTCGCCGACATGAATGCCCAGCGACTCGCAATCGGCCTTGGTCGTGCAGTAGGCGTCCAGACGCAGCTCGACATGGTCCCAACTGATCGGCATTTCATCGACCTGGGTGTTGAACGCATGCCCGGACGCCATCAGCGGCAACACGCTGCCGCGAATCACCCCGGTGTCGGTAAACAGGCTGACCCGGCTGCCTTCGGCAAAGCGGCTCGACCAGCAACCGACCGGCGCGAGGGTCAGGCGACCGTTGTCTTTCACCGCACGCACAGCGGCGCCGATGGTGTCCAGGTGCGCCGACACTGCGCGATCAGGGCTGCTCTTTTTGCCCTTCAACGTCGCGCGGATGGTGCCGCGCCGGGTCATTTCAAACGGAATACCCAGCTCTTCGAGACGCTCGGCGACATAGCGCACGATGGTGTCTGTGAACCCGGTAGGGCTGGGAATGGCGAGCATTTCCAGCAGGACTTTTTGCAGGTAAGCCAGATCCGGTTCAGGGATTTGTGTGGTCATGGTCATGGAAACTCCTGATGGGTTGTGCACACCGATGGTTTCGATGAGGAAAATTGGTGGTGACGTTCAGGGCCTCTTCGCGAGCAGGCTCGCTCCCACATTTGGAATGCATTCCCCCTGTGGGAGCGAGCCTGCTCGCGAAGGCGTCAGCCGGAACAACGATGGTTCAAGAGACAGCCGGCTGACTATGCGGAAACAACAGATCGACAAAGCGCTCCGCCGTCGGCTGCGGTTCATGGTTGGCGAGGCCGGCGCGTTCGTTGGCTTCGATGAACACGTACTCGGGCTGATCCGCCGCCGGCACCATCAGATCGAGCCCGACCATCGGAATATCCAGCGCCCGCGCCGCACGCACTGCCGCGTCGACCAGCGTTGGATGAAGAATGTCGGTCACGTCTTCCAGCGTCCCGCCGGTGTGCAGGTTGGCCGTGCGCCGCACGAACAGATGCTCGCCGGCCGGCAGGATGCTGCTGTAGTCGTAACCGGCAGCATGCAGCGTGCGTTGGGTTTCGTGGTCCAGCGGAATCTTGCTTTCGCCACTGGTGGCGGCTTGCCGGCGGCGGCTTTGCGCTTCGATCAGCGCACCGATCGAATGCTGACCATCGCCGACCACTTCGGCGGGCTTGCGAATCGCCGCCGCCACCACTTCAAAGCCGATCACCACGATGCGCAGATCAAGGCCTTCGTGGAAGCTTTCCAGCAGCACGCGACTGTCGAACTGCTTGGCGGTTTCGATAGCCTTCTGCACTTCTTCGATGGTGCGCAGATCCACCGCGACGCCGTGGCCCTGTTCGCCATCGAGAGGCTTGACCACCACCCGTTGGTGCTCATCGAGGAAGGCCAGGTTGTCGTCGGCATTGCCCGCCAGTTGCTGCGCTGGCAGTTTCAGACCTGCGCCTTTCAGCACCTTGTGGGTCAGACTTTTGTCCTGGCACAGGGTCATGCTGATCGCACTGGTCAGATCGCTCAGCGACTCGCGGCAGCGCACGCGACGGCCGCCATGGCTAAGGGTGAACAGCCCGGCGTCGGCGTCATCGACTTGCACGTCGATGCCGCGTCGATGCGCCTCTTCGACGATGATCCGCGCGTAAGGATTGAAATTCGCCTCCGGGCCCGGGCCGAGAAACAGCGGCTGGTTGATGCCGTTCTTGCGCTTGATGGCGAAGGTCGGCAGGTTGCGGAAACCCAGTTTGGCGTAAAGGTTTTTCGCCTGGCGGTTGTCGTGCAGCACCGACAGATCCAGATAAGCCAGGCCGCGACTCATGAAGTGCTCGACCAAATGTCGCACCAGCACTTCGCCGACGCCGGGGCGCGAGCAATGCGGGTCGACCGCCAGGCACCAGAGGCTGCTGCCATGTTCCGGATCGTTGAAGGCTTTTTCATGATTGAGGCCCATGACACTGCCGATCACCGCGCCGCTGTCTTCGTCTTCCGCCAGCCAGTAGACCGGGCCGCCCTGATGATGCGGGGTGAGCAACTCCTGATCGATCGGCAACATGCCGCGCGCCTGGTACAAACGGTTGATGCCCTGCCAGTCGGTTTCGCTCTGCGCACGACGAATGCGGAAGCCGCGAAACACCCGCGTGGCCTGCCGGTAATCGCTGAACCACAAACGCAGGGTGTCGGATGGATCGAGAAACAGCTGCGTCGGCTCGAGGCCGAGAATCTGCTGCGGTGCGGCAACATACAGGGCGATATCGCGCTCGCCGGGCTGCTCGTTGAGCAGCTCCTGCGCCAGCGACGCCGGGTCGGGAAAGGTGTGACCGATCAGCAGCCGGCCCCAACCGCAAT
The DNA here is from genome assembly GCF_004307595.1 of Pseudomonas sp. Sample_23. Lineage (NCBI taxonomy): Bacteria > Pseudomonadati > Pseudomonadota > Gammaproteobacteria > Pseudomonadales > Pseudomonadaceae > Pseudomonas > Pseudomonas sp. Sample_23. Next base: position 89,454 of record NZ_RCNX01000039.1, on the reverse strand, counting down.
GCACAGCAATCGGGGCGCTGGCAGGCTCGCTGCCGTCTTCGGCCAGGCGCGCCTGCAAACGTTCATACGAGGGGGCCTGACCACGCAACAGGCGTTGGTTGATGGACGTGGCATGGGGTTTCATCAATCAGATTCCTTGTTCACTGAGCCACAGGTTCAGGGCCGCCAGTTGCCACAGTTTCGAGCCGCGCAACGGGGTCAGTTGGCCTTGCGGGTCAGTCAAAAGCTTGTCGAGCATGCTCGGGTTGAACAGGCCGCGATCCTGGCTCGGATCCAGCAGCAGCTCGCGCACCCAATTGAGTGTGTCGCCCTGCAAGTGCTTGAGACCCGGCACCGGGAAATAGCCTTTCTTGCGGTCGATCACTTCGCTTGGAATGACCCGGCGCGCAGCTTCTTTCAGCACTTGCTTGCCGCCATCGGGCAGCTTGAATTTGCCCGGAACGCGAGCCGACAGTTCGACCAGTCGATAGTCGAGAAACGGCGTACGCGCTTCCAGGCCCCAGGCCATGGTCATGTTGTCGACGCGTTTGACCGGGTCATCGACGAGCATCACCGTGCTGTCCAGGCGCAGCGCCTTGTCCACGGCAGCCTCGGCGCCGGGCTGGGCAAAGTGCTGTTTGACGAAATCGCCCGCCGCATCATGGTCGACCAGCCATTTCGGCTGGACCGTCGACGCGTAGTCGTCGTAGCTGCGATCGAAGAATGCATCGCGGTAGGCGGCGTATGGGTCCGCTGCGCCGTCGACCTGCGGATACCAGTGGTAACCGGCAAACAATTCGTCCGCGCCTTGGCCGCTCTGCACCACTTTGCAGTGCTTGGCCACTTCGCGGGACAACAGATAGAACGCGATGCAGTCATGGCTGACCATCGGCTCGCTCATCGCCCGGAACGCGGCGGGCAGTTGCTCGATGATTTCCTTCTCGTCGATGCGCAACTGGTGATGTCGGGTGCCGTAATGTTTGGCGATCAGGTCCGAATACTGGAACTCGTCGCCGCGCTCGCCGCCGGCATCCTGGAAACCGATGGAGAAGGTCGACAGATTTTCTACGCCGACTTCGCGCAACAGGCCGACGAGCATGCTCGAATCGACACCGCCCGAAAGCAACACACCGACATCCACTGCTGCACGCTGACGAATCGCCACCGCTTCGCGGGTGCTGTCGAGGACGCGATCGACCCAGTCTTCCAGATTGAGGTTTTTCTCGTCTTCATTCGGACCGTAGGGCAGGGTCCACCAGGTTTTCTGCTCGGTGCGGCCATCGGCCTCAACGCGCATCCAGGTGGCCGGCGGCAGTTTTTCGATACCGGCCAGCAAGGTGCGCGGCGCAGGCACCACCGCGTGGAAGTTCAGATAGTGATTGAGCGCCACCGGATCGAGGATCGGGTTGATGTCGCCGCCCTTGAGCAGCGCTGGCAATGCCGAGGCGAAGCGCAGGCGTTGGCCAGTGCGCGACAGGTACAGCGGCTTCACGCCGAGACGGTCACGGGCGATGAACAGGCGCTGGGCATCACGCTCCCAAATGGCGAAGGCGAACATGCCGTTGAGCTTCGGCAGCAGTGCCTCGCCCCAGGCGTGATAACCCTTGAGCAGCACTTCGGTGTCGCCACCCGAATAGAAGGCATAACCCAGTGCTTCAAGCTCTGCGCGCAGTTCCGGGAAGTTGTAGATCGCGCCGTTGAACGCCAGGGACAGGCCCAGTTGGCTGTCGATCATCGGCTGCGCCGAGCCGTCCGACAGGTCCATGATTTTCAGGCGTCGATGGCCCAGGGCAATCGGCCCTTGGGCATGGAAGCCCCACGCGTCAGGGCCGCGAGGGGCCAGGTGATGGGTGATTCTCTCGATCGCTGCAAGGTCTGCAGGTTGTTGATCAAAACGTAACTCGCCAGCTAATCCGCACATAAAGTCCTTACCGGTTTTTCCGTTGGGGAAGGTCAAGCCGTACCACGCGAAAAGTGCGGGTACTCAGAAACTGACCTGTCACGGTAGGCGGAGTTTTAGATCGATAAGTTATAAGCGCGGCGCTACGGCCTTTGCAGGTCGGCGCTAGAGGGCGCCCTGGCAGCGTTAGCCGGTTTTTTTGCGGGGCGGTAGCGGGCTGTTTTATAGGCCGAAAAACTGCGTGTATTTGCGGCATTTGCCAGCAGTTTTTTCCATTATCAATTCAGTCACACCATCGCTAAGGTCGAAAGCCCCAACAGCAATAAAGGACTATTGCCATGTCAGTGCAGCAACAGAAACAAAACCTTGCTCCATCTTCAGTGCTCGGCACGCTGCTGGAAGCCACCGCAGACCTCGACACGGCCGAAGCCCTGGAGAAAAGTCTGCCGCCTTATTTGCTCAAGGCTTCGACCGACACGCTGGCCACGCTGGATCAGACCGCTCGCGAGCTGCATCGCCTGCAGCTCAAAGTGGCCAAGGATCTGGCCGGATTGCAATCGTTGCGCGGTTTCTGCAAAAAAGAACTCACCGCTGCGTTGAACGCCAAGTGGCCGGCGGTCTATGACGTCGAACAGGATGTGCTCAGTCTGCCGGGTGACGATTGCGGCTGCGACGCGACGGCGACCAACCAGGCGGGTATCGATGTTGTAAAACACGCCGCGCAAACCCTGCTGCAGGCGGCGATGCAGAACTTCACTGAAGACGAGGAGCAAGCCGATGGTTTCCCGTCCGGCAGTGTCGTGCGCATTGCCAGTGCGCCTGCGGGAGTGCAGGGCCTGACACCGCAGGCGTTCGCCGCGTTGTGCCGCACGCTCGACCTGGGCAAGAAATATCAGCAACATTTCCAGCAAGTCTTCGGCCTGCGCGATGCCGACGGCAAAGTCGTGACCAGTAGCGTCCTGACCCGCGACATTGGCGCGATGAAAAAAAGCCTGTTGCAGCTCGACGCCCATCTGGCCGCGCTCAAGGCTGATATCACTCCGCAGGGATTGCGCATGCTGCAGGATCTGATTGATGCCCAGGGCGTGGCGTCGGCAACCCTGCGCCACGGCAACGACCCGATGATCATGCAGGGCATCGAGATACTGGACAGCTGCGTGTGGGGCGTCGTGGTGTTCTGCGCGCGCTCGGTGCAGGAGCATCCCGAGGATGGTTGCCTGGTCTACATGGCGGGCGAGCCCGAGAGGGCGTTGTACGAATATCCGAGCTTCAATGCCTTCAAAAACTATCTCACGCAACAACTGCGCAAACCGGACTACAAGGATTATTTCGGTCGATGCCTTGATGAGGATGACAAGGCCGATTTCTTCAAAACGTTCGAGGAAAAAGGCGAGTTGGGCCTCATCAAGCAACTGTCGATGAGTGTCCCGCTTTTTGATTTCATGGTGCAGAGTCACGTCGGCAAATTACAGATCGATGCGCGCAAACTGGCGGTGCCAACGGCAGATATCGATGAGGACGCACGCCAGAAACGTCTGCTGGATTTTCTCCAGCTGGGCGTGACCATCGCGTCAGTGGCAGGCATGTTTGTGCCGGTCCTTGGCCAACTGATGATGGGCGTTGCGGTCGGGCAATTGCTCGGCGAAGTGTATGAAGGGGTCGAAGACTGGCAGCGTGGCGATCATCAGCAAGCGCTTTCGCACCTGCTCAGCGTGGTGGAGAACATTGCGCTGATGGCGGCGTTTGCCGGCGGGCAGAAGGCGTTGGGCACGCTGGGCGGCAAACTGCTGCGCTCGCACCCGGAGTTCTTCGGGCAATTTCGGGCCATCCTCAATCACGCAGGCAAGGCACGTCTGTGGAAGCCCGATCTCGTTGCCTATGAGCATTCACTCCCGGCGGGATTCACCATTGATGCCAGCTCCAAGGAGTTTTATCAGGTGGGCCGCAAAACCCTTGGGCGTGTCGATCATCGATTCTTTGCCGGCAGTTACGATGCCGATGCCAGCCTGTGGCGTCTGGAGCATGCCAGTCGCGCTGACGCCTATGCCCCGGAGTTGGCCCGACACGTTGAGGGCGGCTGGCGCATTCCTGGCGAAGAGCCCGAGGAGTGGGGCAGTTCTGCGTACGCACTCAAACGCATCGACCCGCACCTGAGCGAATTCACCGACAGCGACCTGGATAACATGCGTCGGCTCAGTGGCACCAGTCATGACCAATTGCTCCAGGCGTTCAACGATAACCTGGCGTTGCCGGAGCGTCTGCGCGACACGGTGGAACGCGTGCGTCTGTCCCGTCAACTGCGCCAGCTGACCCGCGAACTGCAGGCCGGCGAAGTACATTCCGGCCAGCCTGCCGAGGAGCAATTGCACGCATTGCCCAAGCTCAAGGGCTGGCCAACCGACCGCTACATCGAGGTGACCAACGCCGATGGCAGCGTCGAGGCAACTTATCCATTGACCCGCGAGCCCGACGAAGCTCTGAGCGTGGCAGTCAGCCGTGAACAACTGGCGGCGGGGCAGTTGCTGCGAACGGTCATTGATGGCCTGTACCAGAACGAAGTCGATGCTCTGCTCGGCAGTAAAACCGCCGCCAGTCTGGAAGAGTCGGCGCTGGCGAAGAAGCTCGGCGCGGCGCTGAAGACGGATCATCGTGAGGTGCTTGAGCGTATGTATCAGCGTTATGACCGGAGCGAGGCGGACGATGTGCTGAAGTTGCGCAAGGTCTTTGCCGCCATTGCGACGCGCCATGGGCAGCAGGTGATCGAGCGCGCGCCGAGTATCGAACGATTGCATCTGCGCGAGACCGGGCAGGTGCCGTTACGGATGGGGCAGCGCGTCAGGCAAAACATCAACGCAGTGCGACTCGATCGTGCCCTGGCAGGTTTGCATTGGCCACGACTGGCCAATGCCGATACCGACAAACTGGCCATTCAGTTGCTGCCACGACTGAGCGGCTGGGATGCGCAATTGCGCTTGCAAGTGCGTGACAAGACACTCGCCGGGCCAATCCTGGAAGCCATCGGCGATGCCTCTGCGAAACCCGCAAATACCTGCTCGCTGGTGAAGTCTGCTGCCGGTTACGAGGCGTTCAGTGGCGACGGCAAGTCACTTGGCAAAGTGGCAGCAGCGCCGGGGGATCTGTACAGCGCGATTCTCAAAGCGCTGCCGTTGCGTCAGCGGACGGCCGCCGGGTTGGGCGAGTCTGCGCAGGCCGACACCGTGCGCTTGCGCAGCAAATTGCTCGATGCGGCGCTGGATGAACGCGAGGAGACGGCGCAGACATTGGTTCGCGGCACGTTTGAGCCTCGGCTTGTCGAGCCGGCCTGCATGCAGAGCGATCAGGCTGCCGGGACGGAGCATTCGCGGGCGCTGCTGCGCAAGGCGCGAAAACTGTATCCACGCTTGAATCAGCAGCAGCTCAGCCAATTGCTCGATGAGCTGGGCGATGATCCGTTGAGCCGTGCGACCCGCATCAAAGCTCTGCGTCAGGATCTGCAAACCCTGCGTGACGCGCTGTTTGTCTGGAGCGAAGATGCCGCCGCACTGAAAGCCATGGGTGGCGATCTGGCCGAAGCGCGGCACAGTCGGAAAATCGCCGCCGAGTTGATCGAAGAAGGATTTCGACGCTTTCATTGGGCCACGAACGAGGAGGGAAAAAGCCTCTGTACCCTCAACCTTGACGGCATGCGCATCGGTAAGGTGCCAACATTGCCGCCGTCGGTGAGCTTCGACCACATAGAGCAATTGTCGATGCGCAACATGGCGCTGGGTGATGATGTCGCGCACTTCCTCAAGTCCTTCAAACAGCTCGAGCTACTGGAACTGGGCAGCAACACGATCACCCGGCTGCCTGAAGTGTTGTCGCACATGCCGCGTCCGCAACGGCTGAGCCTGGCAAACAATCAGCTCAAGCTGACCGAACAGACCCTGGCCAAGCTGAACAGGCTGAGCACGTTGCGCTACCTGAATCTGGACAAGAATCCGTTGGGCGCCACCCCGGATTTCAGTCAAATGACGCAACTGCGCCGCTTGTCCCTGCAAGAAACCGGCATCACGGAACTGCCAGAAGGCCTGTCCAATTCCGTCCACATTGAATTGATGAACCTGACCGGAAATAAAATCAAAGAGCTGCCCGACTGGTTATTCCAGAAAACACGCCATTTCACCAGCGCACTCAAGCTGGGACTGAATCCTTTTTCCGAACGCAGCAAAACGCATCTGGAAAACTATCGCGATAATTTCGGCATCGGTATGGACTACCTCCCCGATGACATCGCCAGGATGAACGAGCAACACGCCCGCTCGCTCTGGTTGACCAAGAACAGTGGCGAGGAGTGGGCAGAACAGACGCGGATCTGGACGGCATTGCGAAACGAGCCGAAGGCCGATGGGTTGTTCACCGTGCTGGCGCAACTGGGCGATACCGCGGACGGGAAAAAGGCCAGCGCCGACTTGCAGCGACGCGTCTGGGCGGTACTGAAGGCGGCCGAAGCTGACGGGCCGCTGTGTGAACAAGTGCTCGACACGGCTGCCGATCCGCTTCATTGCACCGACAACGCAACGCTGGTGTTCAGTCGCTTGGAAGTCGAGGTGGAAGTCGAGCGGGTAACCAGCGCGGCAAGCGGCCGCAAGGTCACTGCCAAAGCTCTGCTGGAACTGGGCCGCAGTCTGTTCAGGCTGGACAAGCTGGAAGAAATTGCCCTGGAGCATTCGCTCCGGGCGCCGAAGGTCGATGCACTGGAAATGAACCTTGCTTATCGCATCGGTCTGACCGATGAGCTGGGGCTGCGCGGTCAACCGAAAGGTATGCTGTTCGATGCCCAGAGTGGCGTGACAGCCGCTGATCTTGAGGTCGCCAGAAATCGCGTGATGACTGCCGAACTTTCCCCGCAATGGCTGAAATACATGCAGGAGCGAACGTTCTGGCGTGATTATCTGAAGCGTACGTTTACGCGCAAATTTTCAATGATCGATGAATCGTTCGCGCCGCGCATGAGTGCTCTCGATGAGCAGGCGGACACCCTGCTCAGTGCCGACTATGTGAGTCAGGCGAATGCCCTCCAGCTTGAAAAGGAGCAGGCACAAGAGGCAGTGATCAAGCGCCTGACCGAAGAGTCGATACGCCTGATGGATCTCGGCCTCTGTGTGATGCCGGACATCTGATATTCACTTGCCGCGAATCAGTTTGCGCAAGGCAAACCGGTTGGGATGGCACGCTTCGACCACGCTGCGCGGCAACGGCAGCGGCTCGTTGTCCAGCCACGCGGCGAGCAGTTCGCCGGACAGCGGCGCGGTGATCAGCCCGCGAGAACCGTGGCCGCTGTTGACGTACAGACCGTCGAGCCACGGGCAGGCGAGGTCCGGCACTTGTCGGGCGTCTTTGCTCAACGCAGCGTAGGTTTGATTGAAGGTTTGCAGATCAGCGAGCGGGCCGACAATCGGCAGGTAATCGGGGCTGGTGCAGCGATAGGCTGCGCGGCCCTCAAGGTTCTCAATTGGCTGCTCGCTGATGTTCAGACGGCTCAGTAGGTCGCTGGAAATCTCTTCGAGCATCGCCAGATTGCCTTGGTGCTCGGCAGTCGTGGGCGTCAGGTCGTCGCTGTTGAAGTCGAAACTCGCGCCCAGGGTGTGCTCGCCCAGACGCGCCGGGGCGACGTAGCCTTCGGCGCACACCACGGTGGCCAGCGCACGACTGTCTGCGGTTTCAGGCAGACGCGTGATCTGCCCGCGAATGCGCTTGAGCGGCAATTCGGCACTCTGGGCAAAACGTTTGATTTCGGCAGCACCGGCCAGGATCACCACCGGCGCACTGGCGAGCAAACGCTCGCCGTCGAACGCTTGCCACTGGTCAGCGACTTTGCGCAGTTCCAAAGCTTCGTGATGGCTGAGCAATTCAATGTTGGCGTGCATCGCCTGGGCCTGACACAGCGCTGGCGGATGCACCCAGCCGCCTTCGGGGTAGAACAAACCGCCGTGGGCCACGCCGACACCGGCGCGAGCCTGCGCATCGGGTTGTTCCAGCCACTGCAAGAGATCTTCAGGAAACGCCGCCGCCAGTTGCCCGTGGCGCTCGGCTTCCTTGGCATTGAACGCCAATTGCAGCACGCCGCAGTCATCCCAGTCGCTGCCGCGTTGCAGGCTTTCCAGCAGGCGTCGGGTGTAACCGAAGCCACTGACAATCAACTGCGACAACGCCGTGCCATGGGCGGACAACTTGAGATAGAGCACGCCTTGCGGATTCCCCGAAGCTTCTTGCGCCACCGCCGCGTGACGCTCGAGCAGACTCACCTGCCAGCCGCGCGCCGCCAGACTCGACGCCGTCGCGCAGCCGGCCAGGCCCGCGCCGATCACCAGCGCCCGGCGCTCACCGCGCAACGGAGCAGGGCGGGCGAACCAGGGTTTCGCCGGTATGGGCGCCGCCACCTCGGCGGGCCAACCGAGAAATTCGCCACGCAGGATTTCCCACTTGTGGCCGATGCCCGGTGTGCGCTTCATCTTGAACCCGGCAGCGTTGAGCAGACGCCGGACCCAACCGGTGCTGGTGAAGGTGCTGATAGTCGATCCCGGTGCGGCGAGGCGCGCCAGTTCGACGAACAGCTCAGCGGTCCACATGTCCGGATTTTTCGCCGGAGCGAAACCGTCGAGAAACCACGCGTCGATCTGCGCATCGAGTTGCGGCAGTTGCTCCAGCGCATCGCCGATGAGCAAGGTCAGCGTCACTCGACCTTCGGCCAAAGTAATGCGCTGAAAGCCTTGATGAATCGCCACGTAGTGCTTGAGCAACTGATCGGCCAACGGCTTGAGTTCCGGCCACAGTGCCAAGGCCCGGCGCAGATCCGCAGGCGCCAACGGGTACTTCTCGACGCTGACAAAATGCAGGCGCGCACCGGCCACTGCGTGTTGTTCGAATAGCTGCCAGGCACAGAGAAAATTCAGCCCGGTGCCGAAGCCGGTTTCACCAATGACCAGCCGACCATCCGCCGGTAGCGCAGCGAAGCGCTCGGCCAGACGGTTCTGGTCAAGAAACACGTAACGGGTTTCCTCCAGCCCCGACTGATCGGAAAAATACACGTCATCAAACACCCGCGAACGTGGGCGTCCCTGGTCGTCCCAGTCGAGTTGGGCGTGGGGCATTTCGGCTTTCATGGCAGGCTCGGCAAACACAAGGCGGCCATTCTAGCCGATCGCGCCGGTACTACCTGATCCAGCACAAGACTCGCAGTGAAAAGAACCCTGTGGCGAGGGGATTTATCCCCGCTGGAC
>NZ_RCNX01000039.1:0-80303 GCF_004307595.1 Pseudomonas sp. Sample_23 | reverse complement strand
CACAAGACTCGCAGTGAAAAGAACCCTGTGGCGAGGGGATTTATCCCCGCTGGACTGCGAAGCAGTCCCAAAACCACAAGACTCGCAGTGAAAAGAACCCTGTGGCGAGGGGATTTATCCCCGCTGGACTGCGAAGCAGTCCCAAAACCATCCACCCCGGTTTCCCGATCCAAACCACACTTCCCGTATCTACGACTACTGCACAGCCAGTCAACGATAAATCCCCTCACCACAAAGTTCTCATCCCGTCCTGAGTTCATGGGAATTTCTGCCCTGCGCCCGTGCCCAATCCGCTAGTCTTGCTGAACCCTGGAAGGAGCCGTCCAATGTTTGAATCCGCTGAAATCGGTCACGCCATCGACAAAGACACTTATGAGGCGGCGGTCCCTGCGCTGCGTGAAGCCTTGCTGGAAGCGCAGTTCGAGTTGCAGCAGCAGAAACGCTTTCCGGTGATCATCCTGATCAACGGCATCGAAGGGGCGGGCAAGGGCGAGACGGTCAAGCTGCTCAACGAGTGGATGGACCCGCGCCTGATCGAAGTGCGCACCTTCGACCAACAAACCGATGAAGAACTGGCGCGGCCACCCGCCTGGCGCTACTGGCGGATGCTGCCGGCCAAGGGCCGGATGGGCGTGTTCTTCGGCAACTGGTACAGCCAGATGCTCCAGGGCCGGGTGCACGGACTGTTTAAGGATCCGCGTCTGGACCAGGCCATCGCCGGCGCCGAGCGTCTGGAAAAAATGCTCTGCGATGAAGGCGCGCTGATCTTCAAGTTCTGGTTTCACCTGTCCAAGAAGCAGATGAAAGCGCGGCTCAAATCGCTGGCCGACGATCCGCTGCACAGTTGGCGCATCAGCCCGCTGGACTGGCAGCAGTCGCAGACCTACGACAAGTTCGTCAAATACGGCGAGCGCGTGCTGCGCCGTACCAGCCGCGATTACGCGCCGTGGCATGTCATCGAAGGCGTCGATGCCAATTACCGCAGCCTGGCGGTGGGCAAGATTCTCCTCGAAGGCCTGCAAAGTGCGCTCAAGCGCGCCGACGTCAATCCCCACGAAGTCAGTGCCGCGCCGCTGGGCACGCCGGTCGATCAGTTGAACCTGCTCGACAGCCTCGACCTGACCCAGCGTCTGGACAAGAAAGACTATGAAGAACAACTGATCACCGAGCAGGCGCGCCTGTCCGGGCTGATGCGCGACAAACGCATGCGTCGCCATGCGCTGGTCGCGGTGTTCGAGGGTAACGACGCGGCGGGCAAGGGCGGGGCGATTCGCCGCGTGGCAGCGGCGCTCGATCCGCGTCAGTACAGCATCGTGCCGATCGCTGCGCCGACCGAAGAAGAGCGCGCACAACCGTATCTGTGGCGGTTCTGGCGACACCTTCCGGCGCGGGGCAAATTTACCGTGTTCGACCGCTCTTGGTATGGGCGGGTGCTGGTCGAGCGGATCGAAGGCTTCTGCACTCCGGCCGACTGGCTGCGCGCCTACGGCGAAATCAATGACTTCGAAGAGCAACTGGCCGATGCCGGCGTCATCGTGGTCAAGTTCTGGCTGGCCATCGACAAGGACACGCAGATGGAGCGCTTTCAGGAGCGCGAAGAGATTTCCTTCAAGCGCTTCAAGATTACCGAGGACGACTGGCGCAACCGGGAAAAGTGGGACGACTATCGCCGGGCGGTCGGCGACATGGTCGATCGCACCAGCACCGAGATCGCGCCGTGGACGCTGGTCGAGGCCAATGACAAACGCTGGGCGCGGGTGAAAGTGTTGCGCACCATCAACCGCGCGCTGGAAGACGCGTTCGAGAAATCCGACAAGAAGGCCAAAAAGCACAAGGACTGAGGCGATGGCCGCGCATACGCCGGGTGAATGATCCTCGCGGTCGGCAAGAAGGTGGACTTATGCTCAGGTCCACTCTCAACCGACAACAACAATGAGGTATGCCATGCGTGAAGTGGTGATCGTCGACAGCGTGCGGACCGGCCTGGCCAAATCCTTTCGCGGCAAGTTCAACCAGACCCGCCCCGATGACATGGCGGCCCACTGCGTCAATGCGCTGCTGACCCGCAACGATATCGACCCGGCCAGCGTCGAGGACTGCATCGTCGGCGCCGGCTCCAACGAGGGCGCGCAGGGCTACAACATCGGGCGCAACGTCGCGGTGCTTTCGCGCCTGGGCACCGGCACCGCCGGCATGACCCTCAACCGTTTCTGCTCCTCGGGCTTGCAGGCCATCGCGATTGCCGCCAACCAGATCGCCTCCGGTTGCAGCGACATCATCGTTGCCGGCGGCGTCGAGTCGATCAGCCTGACCCTGAAAAGCGTCAACACCGATCATCTGATCAACCCGCTGCTCAAGCAACAGACTCCCGGCATCTACTACAGCATGGGCCAGACCGCCGAAGTGGTGGCGCGCCGTTACGGTGTCAGCCGCGAGGCCCAGGATCGCTATGCGCTGCAAAGCCAGATCCGTACGGCCCAGGCCCAGGCCGCGGGTTTGTTCGATGATGAAATCGTGCCGATGGCGGTGAAATATCGCGTCGAGGACAAGAACAGCGGCGAAGTGCAGATTGTCGACGGCGTCGTCGAGCGCGACGACTGCAACCGCCCGGACACCACCTACGAAAGCCTTGCCGGTTTGAAACCGGTGTTCGCCGACGACGGTTCGGTGACGGCGGGCAATTCCTCGCAGCTGTCCGACGGTGCCTCGATGACACTGGTGATGAGCCTGGACAAAGCCTTGGAACTGGGGCTCAAGCCGAAAGCGTTATTCCGTGGCTTCACCGTCGCCGGCTGCGAGCCGGACGAAATGGGCATCGGCCCGGTGTTCTCGGTGCCGAAACTGCTCAAGGCCAAGGGCCTGCAAGTGGCGGATATCGATCTGTGGGAATTGAACGAGGCGTTCGCTTCGCAGTGCCTGTACAGCCGCGACCGGCTGGAGATCGACAACGACAAGTACAACGTCAACGGCGGCTCGATTTCCATCGGCCACCCGTTCGGCATGACCGGCTCGCGTCAGGTCGGGCATTTGATCCGGGAATTGCAGCGGCGCAATTTGCGCTACGGCATCGTCACCATGTGCGTGGGTGGCGGGATGGGGGCGAGCGGATTGTTTGAGGCGGTGCGCTAAAGGATTGGTTGCCTGTTCAGGCCCCTTCGCGAGCAGGCTCGCTCCCACAGGTTCAGGGTGTACATAATTTCAATGTTCACCAAAATCCTGTGGGAGCGAGCCTGCTCGCGAAGGCAGCGCCACGGTTCAGCGGCTGGAATCCCGCCGCTGCATCCGCGCTATATAAGCCTGAATCTCCCGCTCGATCACCTGACCGTCAAACGGCCCTTCGAGGGTATTTTCCCGGGTGCTGAAATACAGCTCGCCATTGACCCGACACACGCGGTCGCTGCGAAAACGGGTGGCGGGGGCGCTGTCCTCGGCGCGCATGGCGTACATGTCGGTCTCCCTGATCAATGCGTTGAAAAGTCTGCAATCAGCTTATGCCTGAAGCACTTGGCGCGCCTGCCCGGCCGATCAACGGCGGCGCGCCGGTTTACTGCTGCGACCTGCACAGTTTCATTCGCGGCCTGCCGGTAACTGTCCCTGTGTTGTGCGCAGCCGGACGCCTAGAATGAGTGTTCTTGTCAGCAGGCTTTTGGGGTTCGCATGCACATTTCATCGGGGCGCTGGGTGTACGGACTGTTCCTGGCGCTGCTGACCGCGTTTCTGTGGGGCATCCTGCCGATCAAGCTCAAACAGGTATTGCAGGTGATGGACCCGGTCACGGTGACCTGGTTTCGCCTGATGGTGTCCGGCGGTTGCCTGTTCATCTATCTGGCGTCGGTCAAACGCCTGCCGAGTCGCAAGGTGCTCGGGCCGAAGGGGGGCTGGCTGGTGCTGATGGCGGTGCTGGGGCTGGTCGGCAATTACGTGTTGTACCTGATGGGCCTCAACCTGCTCAGCCCCGGCACCGCGCAATTGGTGGTGCAAATGGGGCCGATCATGTTGCTGATCGCCAGCCTGTTCGTGTTCAAGGAGCGCTTCAGCATCGGCCAGGGCATCGGCCTGCTGGTGTTGCTGGTCGGCTTTGGCCTGTTCTTCAATCAGCGCCTGGCCGAGCTGCTGACCTCGCTGTCTGATTACACAGCCGGCGTGCTCCTGGTGCTGCTGGCGTCGACGGTCTGGACCTTCTATGCGCTGGGCCAGAAGCAATTGCTCACGGTGTGGAATTCGTTGCAGGTGATGATGGTGATCTATCTGTTCTGCGGGTTATTGCTGACGCCGTGGGTGCATCCGCTTGAAGCGCTCAACCTGAGCCCGTTGCAGGGCTGGCTGCTATTGGCGTGCTGCATGAACACCTTGATCGCTTACGGCGCATTCGCCGAAGCACTGGCGCACTGGGAAGCATCGCGGGTCAGCGCGACGCTGGCGATCACGCCGCTGGTGACGTTTGTGGCGGTGGCGATTGCGGCGCGGATCTGGCCGGACTTCGTGCATGCCGAGCAGATCAATGCGCTGGGCTATGGCGGGGCGGTGCTGGTGGTGCTGGGTTCGGCGCTGGTGGCGTTGGGGCCATCGTTGATTGCCGGGCTCAGGGCGCGGCGGGCCAGGGTTGTGCCAGGCTGACGATCGGCGGCGCCTGAATTCGCGAGCAGGCTCGCTCCCACTTTGCAATGCAATTTTCCTGTGGGAGCGAGCCTGCTCGCGAAGACGGATTTTCAGGCGCTAAATGACTCAGCCCTTGGCGCCAGCCTCGATCATGTTTTCCGGCCGCACCCAAACGTCGAACTCTTCATCCGTCAGATAACCCAGCTGCAACGCCGCCTCACGCAAAGTCAGCCCTTCGCTGTAGGCCTTCTTGGCGATCTCCGCCGACTTGTCATAACCGATGTGCGGGTTCAGCGCGGTCACCAGCATCAATCCACGTTCCAGATGCTTGGCCATGACCTCGGCATCCGGTTCGAGGCCGGCGATGCAGTGCTGCTGGAAGTTGCTGCAGCCATCACCAAGCAGACGGATCGATTGCAGCAGGTTGTGGATGATCACCGGTTTGAACACGTTCAGCTGCAAGTGCCCCTGACTGGCGGCAAAACCGATCGCCACGTCATTGCCGAGCACTTGGCAGGCGAGCATCGACAGCGCTTCGCACTGGGTCGGGTTGACCTTGCCGGGCATGATCGAGCTGCCCGGTTCGTTGGCCGGCAGCTTCACTTCAGCGAAACCTGCGCGAGGACCTGAGCCCAGCAGACGCAGGTCGTTGGCGATCTTCATCAAGGCCACGGCGAGGGTTTTCAGTGCACCCGACAGCGTTACCAACGGTTCATGACCGGCCAGCGCGGCGAACTTGTTCGGCGCGGTGACGAACGGCAAACCGGACAGTGCTGCGAGTTCGGCGGCAATCGCCTCACCGAAGCCGTGTGGCGAATTCAAACCGGTACCAACGGCGGTGCCGCCCTGAGCCAGTTCGCAAACCGCCGGCAGCGCGGCACGAATCGCGCGCTCGGCGTAATCCAGTTGCGCGATGAAGCCGGACAGTTCCTGACCGAAGGTGATCGGCGTCGCGTCCATCATGTGCGTGCGCCCGGTCTTCACCAGTTTCATGTGTCGCGCCGCCAGTTCGGCAAGGCCACCGGACAGCTCGGCAATCGCCGGCAGCAGTTGTTCCTGCACCGCTTTGGCGGTGGCAATGCTCATGGCAGTGGGGAAGCAGTCGTTGGAACTTTGCGAGCGGTTGACGTGATCGTTCGGGTGCACCGGCGACTTGCCGCCGCGCGGGTTGCCGGCCAGTTCGTTGGCGCGACCGGCGATCACTTCGTTGACGTTCATGTTGCTCTGGGTACCGCTGCCGGTCTGCCAGACCACCAGCGGGAACTGCTCGTCATGCTCGCCGGCGAGCACTTCATCGGCGGCCTGTTCGATCAGGCGGGCGATGTCGGCGGGCAGGTCGCCGTTGCGGTCGTTGACCCGTGCGGCGGCTTTCTTGATCAGCGCCAGGGCGTGCAGCACCGGTAGCGGCATGCGTTCCTGACCAATGGCGAAGTTGATCAGCGAGCGTTGCGTCTGAGCACCCCAGTAAGCGTCGTCCGGGACCTCGATCTGGCCCAGGCTGTCGGTTTCGATACGGCTCATCGTGCACACTCCTGTTGGTCTGTTGGCGCAATTTAGGCCGGCATCGGCCCGGGTGGTTCCATCGGCTCGATTGTTGACCGCAAAACCCCGCCAATCAAGCGCGGCAAGGGCCGGGGGTTGAGCCACAGCGATTGTTAGGCGCAGAATGGTCGCCCTTGGGGTTCGACCTCGCTTTGCTTAAAGGAAACTCGATGACTCGTCTTCGCGCCATCTGTACCGCGGTTGCACTGGTTTGCGCCAGCGGCCAGGTGCTTGCCGATACCGCCAGCCACAACGCCAGTGCCGAAGCTTTCCTGACGCTGGCTCACGCTGACAAGCTGGGTACCCCGGTGTACATGCAAGTGCAGCAAATGTTCGCCCAGCGCTTTGAACAGACCAAAGCCCCTGAGTCGAAGAAAGCCGTGCTCGAAACCTACCAGGCCAAGGCCAACGCTGCGCTGGACCAGGCCATCGGCTGGAACAAGCTCAAGCCCGACATGGTCAAGCTCTACACCAGCAACTTCAGCGAATCCGAGCTGAAAGATCTGGTTGCCTTCTACCAGTCGCCACTGGGCAAAAAGGTCCTGGAAAAAATGCCGCAGCTGACCCAGCAATCGGCGCAGATGACCCAGGGCAAACTGGAAAGCGCGGTGCCAGTGGTCAACAAGCTGCTCGACGACATGACCAAAGAGCTGACCCCGGCCGCGGCGCCAGCCAAGAAGAAGTAAGCGGAGTTCGTGATGACCATGCAACAACGCATCGAATCGACGCTGGCCCTGTTGCAGCCTGAGCACCTGCAAGTGCTCGACGAAAGCCACATGCACAGTCGCGGGTCTCAGACCCACTACAAGGCGGTGGTGGTCAGCGCGCAGTTCGAAGGCCTGAACCGGGTCAAGCGCCACCAGAAAGTCTACGGCACGCTCGGCGAGCTGATGGGCGAGTTCCATGCGTTGGCGCTGCACACCTACACCCCGCAGGAATGGGCAGAGATCGACGGCGCCCCGGCGTCGCCGACCTGTGCCGGCGGTAGCAAGCACTGATTTTGGATGTGGCGGGATTTTTGTGGTGAGGGGATTTATCCCCGTTCGGCTGCGCAGCAGTCGTAAGCCCTGTAACCACGGTCCTGGCAGAAGGAACGGGGCTGAATGGGTTTAGGGTTGCTTCGCCACCCAACGGGGATAAATCCCCTCGCCACAGGTTTTGTGTTGTCACAGAAGACTGAGTAAATCCAAAACACATCATGTTTTTGCTAGAATCCGCAACGCGCCGCTTAGCCGGCGCGTTTTTTTTGAATCCGGTTCACCCTTTGCGAGGGTAGCCACCTGGAGAAATACCCATGACACAACCGATTGTCGTGGCGGCACTGTACAAGTTCGTCACCCTCGAAGATTACGTTGACCTGCGCGAGCCTCTGCTGCAGGCGATGGTCGACAACGGCATCAAAGGCACTCTGCTGATCGCCGAAGAAGGCATCAACGGCACGGTTTCCGGCAGCCGCGAAGGCATCGACGGCCTGCTCGCCTGGCTCAAGAACGATCCACGCATGGTCGACATCGACCACAAGGAATCGTACTGCGACGAGCAGCCGTTCTATCGCACCAAGGTCAAGCTGAAGAAAGAGATCGTCACCCTCGGCGTCGAAGGCGTTGACCCGAACAAGAAGGTCGGCACCTACGTCGAACCGCAGGACTGGAACGCGCTGATCAGCGACCCGGAAGTGCTGCTGATCGACACGCGCAACGATTACGAAGTGTCGATCGGCACCTTCGAAGGCGCCATCGATCCGAAAACCACCAGTTTTCGCGAGTTTCCCGACTACATCAAAGAACACTTCGACCCGGCCGTGCACAAGAAGGTCGCGATGTTCTGCACCGGCGGCATTCGCTGCGAGAAAGCCTCGAGCTATATGCTCGGCGAAGGTTTCGAAGAGGTTTACCACCTCAAGGGCGGCATCCTGAAGTACCTCGAAGAGGTGCCGCAGGAAGAAACCAAGTGGCGCGGCGACTGCTTCGTCTTCGACAACCGCGTCACCGTGCGTCACGACCTGACGGAAGGCGACTACGATCAATGTCATGCCTGCCGCACGCCGGTCAGCGTTGAAGATCGCGCCTCCGAGCACTATGTCGCCGGCATCAGTTGCCCGCACTGCTGGGACAAGCTCAGCGAGAAAACCCGGCGCAGCGCCATCGATCGGCAAAAGCAGATCGAACTGGCCAAGGCACGCAACCAGCCGCACCCGATCGGCTACAACTATAAGCAAGCATCCACCGAGGCTTAACCATGTCTGCGCGCCTGCTCTATGTGATGGATCCGATGTGTTCATGGTGCTGGGGTTTTGCTCCGGTGGCCAAGGCACTGGTCGAGCAGGCACAGGCAGCCGGGGTCGAGCTGCATCTGGTGGTTGGCGGTCTGCGCACCGGCAGCGGCTCGGCGCTGGAGCCGACCACGCGGCGCTACATTCTTGAGCACTGGCAAGCGGTCACCCAGGCCACCGGCCAGCCGTTCAAGTTCGATGGCGCGTTGCCTGACGGTTTTGTCTACGACACCGAGCCTGCCTGTCGCGCGATTGTCACCGCGCGCAGTCTGGCGCCGGATTGCGCGTGGACACTGGTCGGGATGATCCAGCAGGCGTTCTACGCCGAAGGTCGCGATGTCACCCAGGCCAGCGTGCTGGTCGAACTGGCGGAGCAGGCCGGTGTGCCGCGTATCGAATTCGCCGCGTTGTTCGATCATGCCGATCAGCACAAGGCGACCCAGGCCGATTTCACCTGGGTCCAGGATCTGGGCATCGCCGGTTTTCCGACCCTGCTGGCCGAGCGCAAAGGGCAACTGGCGCTGCTGACCAACGGTTATCAACCGCTCAGCGAGCTGTCGCCGTTGCTCGGCCGCTGGCTGGAGCGCGCGGCCTGTGTTTGACCGTGCCGATGACACGCCAGCCGTAGAGCGTGTCGACCGGCTGAGCTGGGCTGAAGTCCGGCGTCTGGCACTGCATCACAAGAAATCCCTGTGGATCGCCAACGGCGTGGCTGTGCTGGCGACGCTGTGCAGCGTGCCGATCCCGTTGCTGCTGCCGTTGCTGGTCGACGAAGTGCTGCTCGGCCACGGCGATGCCGCACTGAAAGTCATGAATCATTTTCTGCCAAGCATGTGGCAGCAGGCGGCGGGTTATATCGGCCTGATGCTGGTGGTGACCCTGACCTTGCGTTGCAGCGCCCTGTGTTTTGGCGTGTTGCAGTCGCGCCTGTTCGCGCGCCTGGCCAAGGACATCGTCTACCGCATTCGCGTGCGCCTGATCGAGCGGCTCAAGCGCATTTCCCTCGGCGAATACGAAAGCCTCGGCAGCGGCACGGTGACCACGCACCTGGTCACCGATCTGGATACCCTCGACAAATTCGTCGGCGAAACCCTCAGCCGCTTCCTCGTCGCGATGCTGACCCTGGTCGGCACCGCCAGCATTCTGATGTGGATGCACTGGAAGCTGGCGCTGCTTATTCTGCTGTTCAACCCGTTGGTGATCTACGCCACGGTGCAGCTGGGCAAACGCGTCAAGCACCTGAAAAAACTCGAGAACGACAGCACCTCGCGCTTCACTCAGGCGCTGAGCGAAACTCTCGATGCGATTCAGGAAGTGCGCGCCGGCAACCGTCAGGGCTATTTCCTCGGGCGCCTCGGTTTGCGCGCGCAGGAGGTGCGCAACTACGCAGTCAACTCGCAGTGGAAAACCGACGCCTCGAACCGCGCCAGTGGTTTGTTGTTCCAGTTCGGCATCGACATCTTCCGCGCGGCGGCGATGCTCACCGTGCTGTTTTCCGACCTGTCGATCGGGCAGATGCTCGCGGTGTTCAGTTACCTGTGGTTCATGATCGGCCCGGTCGAACAGCTGCTCAATCTGCAATACGCCTACTACGCAGCGGGCGGTGCGCTGACTCGGATCAATGAACTGCTGGCGCGTGCCGACGAGCCGCAGTATCCCGGCGGCGTCGATCCGTTCAAGGGGCGCGACACCGTCGGCATCGAGGTGCAAGGCCTTAGTTTCGGTTATGGCGACGAGTTGGTGCTGGATCAGATGAACCTGTCGATCCTGCCCGGCGAAAAAGTCGCGATCGTCGGCGCCAGCGGCGGCGGCAAAAGCACCTTGGTGCAATTGCTGTTGGGCCTGTACACGCCAGCGGCCGGGACCATTCGCTTCGGTGGGTCGACTCAGCAGGAAATCGGTCTGGAGACGGTGCGCGAGAACGTCGCGGTGGTGCTGCAGCATCCGGCGCTGTTCAACGACAGCGTGCGCGCCAATCTGACCATGGGCCGCATGCGCAGCGACGAAGCCTGCTGGCAGGCGCTGGAAATCGCGCAGATGGCCGCGACCATCCGTGCGCTGCCAGCTGGCCTCGACAGCATCGTCGGTCGCTCCGGCGTGCGTTTGTCCGGCGGTCAGCGCCAGCGTCTGGCGATTGCACGGATGATTCTCGCCGAGCCGAAAGTGGTGATTCTCGACGAAGCCACTTCGGCCCTCGATGCCGCCACCGAGTACAACCTGCACCAGGCGATGGCGAAATTTCTCCATGGCCGCACCACGCTGATCATTGCCCATCGCCTGTCGGCGGTGAAACAGGCGGACCGCGTGCTGGTGTTCGACGGCGGGCAGATCGCCGAGGACGGCGACCACCGTCAGCTGATCGCCGACGGCGGTCTGTACGCCAAGCTCTACGGCAACTTGCAACAGCACTGATCGAAACCCTCGCCGACCTGTCAGAGGTTCTGCGCGCGGTGTAACGCCGCGCCTTGCCTTGAACGAGAACCCCACCTAGTCTCGTCATAGCGAATTCGCCCGGAAGGCGAGCGGGCAGTGCTCATGCAAGGACTCTCATGAAGCAAAAGCAGACTCTGGGAACACCACGGTTGTTGGGTATCGTCTGGCCCTTTATTGCTGTCGTGGTGTTCCAGGCATTACTGGGGGGCGTGAGCCTTTACGTGCTTTCGGCCGTGCGTGGCTACGTCGCTGGCGAAAGCCTGTGGTCCAAGGGCCAGAAAGACGCCATCTATTATCTCAACCTCTACGCCGACAGCCGTGACGAGGCGATCTATCGCAAATACCTGACGGCGATCGCCGTGCCGCAGGGCGGGCACCAATTGCGCCTGGCGCTGGATCGTCAGCCGCCGGATCTGCAAGCGGCGCGCCAAGGCATTCTCAAGGGTGGCAATCATCCAGACGATGTCTCCAGCGTCATCTGGCTGTACCTCAATTTCCGCCACTACAGTTATCTGGAAACCGCGATCGATCGCTGGACGATTGGCGATGCCTATCTCGACCGACTGCACGAAGTCGCGCAGGAGATGCACCAAGGCATTGCGCAGAACCAGGCCAGTCCCGGCGATGTGCAGCGCTGGAAGTTACAGATCTTCGCCATCAACGATGCAGTCACCCCAGCGGCCAGGGCTTTCAGCGATGCCTTGGGCGAAGGCTCGCGGGTGATCATGCGCCTGCTGCTGTTCACCAACCTGGCCACCGCGCTGGGTCTGATCGCGCTGGCGCTGTGGCGCACGCACAAACTGCTCAAGCAGCGCCATGAGTTTGCCCAGGCGCTGCAACTGGAAAAGGATCGCGCGCATATCACGCTGCAGTCGATTGGCGATGGCGTGATCACCACCGACGTCAACGGCGCGATCGATTACATGAACCCGGCCGCCGAGGCCATGACGCACTGGAAGGCCGAGCAGGCGGCAGGGCTGCCGTTGTCGGCGCTGTTCAACCTGCTTGACGATAACGCCCAGACCGAAGGGCTGACGTTGATCGAGCACATTCTCAGCGGCCAGCTCAGCGGCGGCAGCGAACATTCCAAGCTGATCCAGCGTCTGGACGGCAGCACCCTGTCGGTGACCCTGGTCGGCGCGCCGATCCGCAATGCCGGCAACGTCAGCGGCACGGTGCTGGTGCTGCACGACATGACCCAAGAGCGGCAGTACATCGCCAATCTGTCCTGGCAGGCGACCCACGATGCCCTGACCGGGCTGGCCAACCGCCGCGAATTCGAATATCGCCTCGAACAGGCCTTGCACAAACTGACGCGCCAGCCCGGGCGGCATGCACTGATGTTCCTCGATCTGGACCAGTTCAAACTGGTCAACGACACCTGTGGTCATGCGGCGGGCGATGAGTTGCTGCGGCATATCTGCACGCTGTTGCAATCAGACTTGCGCGAGGGCGATACCCTGGCGCGACTGGGCGGCGACGAATTCGGGATTTTGCTCGAGAACTGCCCGCCGGACATCGCCGAGAAGATTGCCGAAAGCCTGCGCCAGACCGTGCAGAACCTGCATTTTGTCTGGAAGGGGCGGCCGTTCCTGACCACCGTCAGTATCGGCCTGGTGCATATCGCGCAGAATCCCACCAGCCTTGAGGCCTCGTTGCGTGCGGCGGACATGGCTTGCTACATGGCCAAGGAAAAGGGCCGCAACCGCGTGCAGGTCTACCATGCCGATGATTCCGAACTGTCCATGCGCTTCGGTGAAATGGCCTGGGTACAGCGCCTGCATATGGCGCTGGAAGAAAATCGCTTCTGCCTTTATGCCCAGCAGATCGCACCGCTCAAGCCGCAACCCGGCCAGGCCGGACACATCGAAATCCTCCTGCGTTTGCATGATGAATCCGGGCGGATGATTTTGCCTGACAGCTTTATTCCGGCAGCGGAGCGATATGGTTTGATGACCCAGTTAGATCGCTGGGTAGTTGAAAATGTTTTCAAGGTTATTGCCCAGTGTATTGAACAGGAACATGAACTTCCTTTGGCAATGTGTGCGATTAATCTGTCAGGCATTACTATAGGAGATGACGCGTTTTTGCACTTCCTGCGGGAGCAGTTTGTTAACTACGCTATACCGCCTGAAATGATTTGTTTTGAAATTACTGAAACCAGTGCAATCGCCAATCTTGGCAGTGCAATTCGTTTTATCAATGAACTCAAAGGCTTAGGCTGTCACTTTTCTCTGGATGACTTTTGTGCCGGAATGTCTTCATTCGCTTACTTGAAACATTTGCCTGTAGACTTCCTGAAGATCGACGGGAGTTTCGTTAAGGATATGCTGGACGACCCGATTAATCGGGCAATGGTCGAAGTGATCAATCACATTGGCCATGTTATGGGTAAGCAGACAATTGCCGAGTTTGTTGAAACTAACCAGATCGAACAGGCATTGCTTGAAATAGGTGTGGATTACGCTCAGGGGTATGTCATCGAGCGCCCGCAGTTGTTTACTTGTGACAGTTTGCAAAGTCGCCCTGCCAGACCGCAGCCGTTGTTGTTCAAAGCGCCTGGCACGTTCCGTTGAAGTCTCTCGCCGATCCTTGCCATCACAACTCAAAAGGAGCCGAACAGTGATCGACACATTCAACCGAACCGGACCCCTCATGGAAGCTGCAAGTTACCCTGCCTGGGCGCAACAGCTCATCAAGGATTGCAGCGAGAGCAAGCGCCGGGTTGTCGAACATGAACTTTATCAGCGCATGCGCGACAACAGACTCAGCGCGAAAACCATGCGCCAGTACCTCATCGGCGGCTGGCCGGTGGTCGAGCAGTTTGCCTTGTACATGGCGCAGAACCTCACCAAGACCCGCTTCGCCCGCCACCCCGGCGAGGACATGGCGCGGCGCTGGCTGATGCGCAACATTCGCGTCGAACTCAACCATGCCGACTACTGGATGCACTGGAGCCGCGCCCATGGCGTCAGCCTCGAAGATCTCCAGGCCCAGCAAGTGCCGCCGGAGCTGCATGCTCTGAGTCATTGGTGCTGGCACACCAGCTCGGCGGATTCGCTGATCGTGGCGATTGCCGCGACCAACTATGCGATCGAGGGGGCGACCGGGGAGTGGTCAGCGGTGGTCTGCTCGACCGGGGTCTACGCCGCGGCGTTCCCGGAAGAAGATCGCAAACGCGCGATGAAGTGGTTGAAGATGCATGCCCAGTACGACGATGCCCATCCGTGGGAAGCGCTGGAAATCATCTGCACCCTGGCCGGCCTGAACCCGAGCAAGGCGTTGCAGGCCGAGCTGCGGCAGGCGATCTGCAAGAGTTATGACTACATGTACCTGTTTCTGGAGCGGTGCATGCAGTTGGAGACTTCGGAGCGCTTGTTGGTCAACCGCGAGCGCCGGACCGTAACCGAAAGCTGATCGAACTGTGGGAGCGAGCCTGCTCGCGAAAGCGGTGGGTCATGCAACGAATCGTTGTCTGACACCCCTCTTCGCGAGCAGGCTCGCTCCCACAATGATTTTTAGCCGGCCATCGCCAGCCGGTTCCGCCCCTCGCGCTTTGCGACATAGAGCGCACTGTCGGCCCGGCGCAGCAAGCTGTCCGCCGACTCGCCCGGCAGTAACGTCGAGCATCCCAGGCTCACGGTGATCTCGATCAACTGGCCATCGGCAAAGTATTCCTCCGACTGCGTCGCTTGGCGCAAACGCTCGCCGACCATCGCCGCCGCCTCGCGACCGGTGTTGGACAGCAGGATCAGAAACTCTTCGCCGCCATAACGGAACACCATGTCGACGTTGCGCAGTTGCGCCTTTATCGACGCGGCAATGGCTCTGAGCACTTCATCGCCGGCACCATGACCGTGGTCATCGTTGACCCGTTTGAAGTGGTCGATGTCGAGCATCAGTACCGACAGCGGTTGCGCATGACGGCGCGACATGTCGATCTCACGCTGCAAGGTCTGCTCCATGGCCACCCGATTACCGGCACCGGTCAACGGGTCGCGCAAGGCACTTTGCGTCGCGGCGCGATAGAGCAGGGCGTTGCGCATCGGGTACAGCAGGCAGGACAGCAGCGACTCGAGGTCGCCCTGTTCCTTGTCGTTGAAACGTTGATTACGGCGGAAGACCAACTCGCCCATGTGCTCGCCTTCGTGGCTGAGGGTGTAGCTGAGCGAGTGGTGGCCGCGCGCGCCGAACTCCAGGCGCAAGTCGCTGGCCTGATGCACATAGCTCAGGGCGTCCAGTGGCACCAGGCGTTGGATTTCGCGGAAGAACAGGCCAAGGATGCGCTGAGGCTCCAGGCTGGTTTGCAGTTGCAGGCTCATTTGCTGACGCAGTTGCGCCAGGCTGGTCGGGCGCTCGATCAGCGCCGGTAGTTGACCGAAGCCCAGGCGCTGCAATTTGGCACTGTCAAAGTCAATTGCATGGGTCTGGGAAGGAGATTTCATATGGCGTGAGCCCCTAAGCAGTAAGTCTGTCTTACAGGCTGGGTGAGAGCGGCTATGGGCTGCGCGTCGTACTGATCCATCAGTCCCGTAGGACGTTTGGCGTAAGTTTAGTCTGCCGCAAGACGATCAGTCAGCTATCGAAATCGGCGTCTGCCCCATGGCCATCACACGGCATGTTTTGAGCGAATTTAGAGCGAAAGGCGTGCCATTCGGTTCGATTTTATTTAAAGCTTTTCGAATCAATGGCTTGCTGGCGGATGCCGGGCGGCCGCGCTGGGTTATTGGCGGCTTTGTGACGTTTATGAGCGGCAATGGCTTGCCGCGACAGCATTCTGCCGCGGCAACAAATGCGACGTATGGCGTTATTGGGCGTTGAAAGCCTGGCCATTGACGCCCGCGCTGTCCGGGCCCATCAGGTACAGATACACCGGCATGATCTCTTCCGGTGTCGGGTTGTTCAGCGGATTCTCCCCCGGATAAGCCTGCGCGCGCATGCTGGTGCGCGTACCGCCCGGGTTGATGCTGTTGGAGCGTACCGGCGCAACGCCTTCCACTTCATCGGCCAGGGTTTGCATCAGGCCCTCGGTGGCAAATTTCGACACGCCGTAAGCGCCCCAGTACGCGCGACCCTTGCGCCCGACGCTGCTCGAGGTGAACACCACCGAGGCGTCCTGGGACAGCTTGAGCAGCGGCAGCAGGGTGCTGGTCAGCATGAACATGGCGTTGACGTTGACCTGCATGACCCGCATGAAGTTTTCGCCGGAGAGTTGCTCGATCGGCGTGCGCGGGCCGATGATCGAAGCGTTGTGCAGCAGGCCGTCGAGATGGCCGAACTCGGTTTCGATCATTGCGGCCAGCTCATCATATTGATGGGGCAGGGCGGTCTCGAGGTTGAACGGGATCACCGCCGGTTGCGGGTGGCCGGCAGCCTCGATTTCGTCGTAGACCTCGGTCAGATTGGCTTCGGTCTTGCCCAGCAGCAACACGGTGGCACCGTGGGCGGCATAGGTTTTCGCCGCAGCCGCGCCGATGCCACGGCCGGCACCGGTGACCAGAATGACCCGATCCTTGAGCAATTCAGGGCGAGCGGTGTAATCAAACATAAGAACCTCACAATCCATTTGATGAAGACCTGCTTCACCCCTGTGGCGAGGGGATTTATCCCCGTTCGGCGGCGAAGCCGTCGCAAAACCTGTGTGTCACATTGCCTGGATGAAAGCGGGGGCCGCTTCGCAGCCCAGCGGGGATAAATCCCCTCGCCACACAGGGAGCTTGCAACAGTCAGGTCAGCAGCTGCACAGCGCGCTGTCGAGCACCTTGCGCAATTCCAGCGGATGGTCCACCACCACGTCCGCGCCCCAGTGCCGCGGGTTGTCGTCCGGGTGGATGTAGCCGTAAGTCACCGCAGCGGTCTTGGTCCCGGCATCGCGGCCCGATTCGATATCGCGCAGATCATCGCCGATAAACAGCACGGTCGACGGATCCAGATCAAGCATCTTGCAGGCGAGGATCAGCGGCTCCGGATCCGGCTTGCTGTTCTTCACATGATCCGGGCAGATCAGCAGCGCCGAACGCTCGGCCAGCCCCAGACGCTGCATGATCGGCTCGGCGAAGCGCACCGGTTTGTTGGTGACCACGCCCCAGATCAGGTTGGCCTTTTCGATATCGGCGAGCAGTTCGCCCATGCCGTCGAACAGTTTGCTGTGCACCGCGCAGCCGACCAGATAGCGCTCGAGAAACTCCAGACGCAGCTCCTCAAAGCCCGGCGATTCCGGATCCATCGAAAATGTCACCGCAACCATGGCCTTGGCCCCGCCGGAAATCTCGTCGCGGATGTGCTTGTCGTTGATCGGCGGCAGACCGCGATCGGCGCGCATCGCCTGGCAGATGGCGATGAAGTCCGGCGCGGTGTCGAGCAGGGTGCCGTCCATGTCGAAAAGTACCGCTCTGATGGCCATCGGCTTATTCCTCGCGCAGGGTCTGGATCATGTAGTTGACGTCAACGTCGTTGGCCAGCTTGTAGTGCTTGGTCAGCGGGTTGTAGGTCAGGCCGATGATGTCCTTGACGGTCAGGCCAGCCATGCGGCTCCACGCACCGAGCTCGGACGGGCGGATGAATTTCTTGAAGTCGTGGGTGCCGCGCGGCAACAGCTTCATGATGTATTCGGCGCCGATGATCGCGAACAGGTACGCCTTCGGATTGCGGTTGATGGTCGAGAAGAACACCTGGCCGCCCGGCTTGACCATGCGGAAGCAGGCACGGATTACCGACGATGGATCCGGCACGTGCTCGAGCATTTCCAGGCAGGTGACCACGTCGAACTGCTCGGGCATTTCCTCGGCGAGGGCTTCGGCGGTGATCTGGCGGTATTCGACGCTGACCCCGGATTCCAGCTGATGCAGTTGTGCGACCGCCAGCGGCGCTTCGCCCATGTCGATGCCCATCACCGTGGCGCCACGCTGGGCCATGGCTTCGCTGAGGATGCCGCCGCCGCAACCAACGTCGAGGACTTTCTTGCCGGCCAGATTGACTCGCTCGTCGATCCAGTTGACCCGCAGCGGGTTGATGTCGTGCAGCGGCTTGAATTCGCTTTCGCGGTCCCACCAGCGATGGGCCAGGGCCTCGAATTTGGCGATTTCGGCGTGGTCGACGTTGCTCATGTTCAATTCCTCGAAAAACCTGAAAAGGGCTGTAGCCGCGGATATAGCGCCGCGGTGTTTACGATTCGGTGTGGCCGCTGATGCGCTGGCCCCAGTGGCGGGCGGTCGCGCCCAGCTGTTGTTCGTCCATGCGGGTCAGGCGCCGGTCGTCGAGCAGTTGCTTGCCGGCGACCCACAGGTGTTTCACGCAATCACGCCCGGTGGCATAAATCAGCTGCGACACCGGGTCATACACCGGTTGCTGCGCCAGGCCGGACAGGTCGAAAGCGACGATGTCCGCGGCTTTGCCAATCTCCAGCGAGCCGACCTGCGCCTCGATCCCCAGTGCACGCGCACCATTGAGGGTGGCCATGCGCAAGGCGCGATGGGCGTCCAGCGCAGTGGCAGAGCCGGCGACGGCTTTGGCCAGCAGGGCGGCGGTGCGGGTTTCGCCGAGCAGGTCGAGATCATTGTTGCTCGCCGCGCCATCGGTGCCGACGGCAACGTTCACCCCAGCCTGCCACAAACGTTCGACCGGGCAGAAGCCGCTGGCCAGTTTCAGATTGGATTCCGGGCAGTGGATCACGCTGCTGTTGCTTTCTACCAGCAGCGCGAGGTCGTCATCGCTGATCTGGGTCATGTGCACCGCCTGGAAGCGCGGGCCGAGCAGGCCAAGGCGACCCAGGCGCGCCAGTGGCCGTTCGCCGGTTTGCTCGACAGCCTGTTGCACTTCGAATGCGGTTTCATGCACATGCATGTGGATCGAGGCGTCAAGCTCCTCGGCGATCACCCTGATTTTCTCCAGGTTCTCATCACCGACGGTGTAGGGGGCGTGAGGGCCGAAAGTAATCTTGATGCGTTCGTGATGCTTGAGATCCCCGAACAATTCGACGCCCTGACGAATGGCTTCGTCGGCACTGCTGGCGCCGGGGATCGGGAAATC
Organism: Pseudomonas sp. Sample_23; assembly: GCF_004307595.1. NCBI lineage: Bacteria > Pseudomonadati > Pseudomonadota > Gammaproteobacteria > Pseudomonadales > Pseudomonadaceae > Pseudomonas > Pseudomonas sp. Sample_23. The sequence continues at coordinate 61,429 of NZ_RCNX01000039.1, read as the reverse complement.
GAGGATCGGAATGGCGATCTGCGCACGGATGCCGCTGTTGTGTACGCGCTCGCTGGCGACTTTCGGGAAAAAGTACATGTCAGAGAAGCAGGTGATGCCGCCCTTGATCTGCTCGGCGATGGCCAGATCGGTGCCGTCGCGGACGAAATCCTCATCGACCCATTTGCCTTCGGCCGGCCAGATGTGGTTTTCCAGCCAGGTCATCAGCGGCAGATCGTCAGCCAGGCCACGGAACAGCGTCATCGCCGCGTGGCCGTGGGCATTGATTAGTCCCGGCGCCAACAGAACATCCGGCAGTTCACGGATTTCTGTCGCGTTACACTTCAACGCTTCGGCGCGCGGGCCGATAAACACGATGCAACCGTCACGGATGCCCAGGCCGTGCTCCTTGAGCACCACGCCTGCCGGTTCGACGGGGACCAGCCAGGTCGGCAGCAATAACAGGTCGAGCGCAATGGCAGGTTTCGGCATCGAGGGTCGGTTCCAGTGCTTTTGTAAAGGATGGCGAAGTATACCCGAGCGTCTTCGCGGGGGGATCGCTATAATCGGCGGCTTTTGTTCATGAGTGCGGGGTGTGGGATGCGCGATCGACTGTTGGCTGCGGAGAAAGTAAAGGCCATCGATTGGCGTGATGGCGCGCTGCACCTGCTGGATCAGCGTATTTTGCCGTTCGAGGAAACCTGGATCGCCTACACCAGCGCCGCCGGCGTGGCCGAGGCGATTCGCTCGATGGTCGTGCGTGGCGCACCGGCTATTGGCATCAGTGCGGCTTATGGCATCGTCCTCGCGGCGCGGGCGCGGATTGCCGAGGGCGGCGACTGGTACGCGGCGCTGGAAGAGGATTTCGCGCTGTTGGCCGATTCGCGTCCGACCGCGGTCAATCTGTTCTGGGCGCTGGGCCGCATGCACGATCGCCTGGATCGGCTGAAAAGCAAGGCCGATCCGCTGGCCGCGCTGGAAGCCGAAGCCATCGCCATTCATGAAAGCGACCGCGAGGCCAACCTGACCATGGCGCAGCTTGGTGTCGATCTGATTCGCAAGCATCAGGGCAACGCTCAGGCCATCCTGACCCATTGCAATACCGGCGCGCTGGCCACCGGCGGGTTCGGTACTGCGCTGGGGGTGATCCGCGCTGCTTATATAGAAGGCATGGTCGAGCGCGTTTACGCCGACGAAACCCGGCCATGGTTGCAGGGCTCGCGGCTGACCGCGTGGGAGCTGGCCAACGAAGGCATCCCGGTGACCCTGAATGCCGACTCCGCCGCCGCGCACATCATGAAAACCAAAGGCGTGACCTGGGTGATCGTCGGCGCCGACCGCATCACCGCCAATGGCGACGTGGCGAACAAGATCGGCACCTATCAACTGGCGGTCAACGCCATGCACCACGGCGTGCGCTTCATGGTGGTGGCGCCGAGTTCGACCATCGACATGAACCTCGCCAGCGGCGATGACATCCCGATCGAAGAGCGTGATGGCGCCGAACTGCTCGAAGTTGGCGGTAAACGCGTCGGTGCCGATGTTGAAGCGTTCAACCCGGTGTTTGATGTCACCCCGGCGGATCTGATCGATGCGATCGTCACCGAGAAAGGCATCGTCGAACGCCCGGACACCGCGAAAATGGTCCAGCTGATGTGCCGCAAGCGCCTGCATTGAAGGTCTTTAGCGTGTGAGCGGGCCCCATCTCTGGCAAGCCAGCTCCCACAGGTTTTGTGCCCGGCATTGAACCTGTGGGAGCTGGCTTGCCAGCGATGAGGGCCTGAATGTCAATAAACAACTGTAAATCTGCCCCAGATTTCACATTCAAAGAAGCTCAGAGCTTCTGTCGTCCCCCTCAAGCCTGTCATCGGTCAACTAACTATGCTCCATGCGCATCTGGGGGATAGGTGCGTGGCGGCCTTTGTGATAACATCCGGCGTTTTCCGAGGCGGCTCCACGGAGCTGTCTTTACTGCGCAAATCCGCGATCCAATGTTGATTTGTCGTAAGTCGGCGCATGGCACTCGGCCGGCCCCGACGAGCTTCGTTGCTCCCACATGGATATGACGAAGTTTCACCAGAAAAAGGAATCAGGCTTCTCATGGGCGAACTGGCCAAAGAAATCCTCCCGGTCAATATCGAAGACGAGCTGAAACAGTCCTACCTCGACTACGCAATGAGCGTGATCGTCGGCCGTGCACTGCCGGATGCGCGCGATGGCCTCAAGCCCGTGCACCGTCGCGTACTGTTCGCGATGAGCGAGCTGGGCAACGACTACAACAAGCCGTACAAGAAATCTGCCCGTGTCGTCGGCGACGTGATCGGTAAGTATCACCCGCACGGTGACACTGCCGTGTACGACACCATCGTTCGTATGGCCCAGCCTTTCTCCCTGCGCTACCTGCTGGTCGACGGCCAGGGCAACTTCGGTTCGGTCGACGGCGACAACGCTGCGGCCATGCGATACACCGAAGTGCGCATGACCAAGCTGGCGCACGAGCTGCTGGCTGACCTGCACAAGGAAACCGTGGACTGGGTGCCGAACTACGACGGCACCGAACTGATCCCGGCAGTCATGCCGACCCGCGTACCGAACCTGCTGGTCAACGGTTCCAGCGGTATCGCTGTGGGCATGGCGACCAACATTCCGCCGCACAACCTCGGTGAAGTCATCGACGGTTGCCTGGCCCTCATCGACAACCCCGAGCTGACCGTCGATGAGCTGATGCAATACATTCCCGGTCCGGACTTCCCGACGGCTGCGATCATCAACGGTCGCGCCGGCATCATCGAAGCCTACCGCACCGGTCGCGGGCGCATTTACATGCGTGCCCGCTCGATCATCGAAGACATCGACAAGGTGGGTGGCCGTCAGCAGATCGTCATCACCGAACTGCCTTACCAGCTGAACAAGGCGCGTCTGATCGAGAAGATCGCCGAGCTGGTCAAAGAGAAGAAGCTCGAAGGCATCACCGAGCTGCGCGACGAGTCCGACAAGGACGGTATGCGCGTCGTCATCGAGCTGCGTCGTGGCGAAGTGCCTGAGGTGATCCTCAACAACCTCTACGCCCAGACCCAGCTGCAATCGGTATTCGGCATCAACATCGTCGCGCTGATCGACGGCCGCCCACGCATCCTCAACCTCAAGGATCTGCTGGAAGCCTTCGTCCGTCACCGTCGCGAAGTGGTTACCCGCCGTACCGTGTTCGAATTGCGCAAGGCGCGCGAGCGTGGGCACATTCTCGAAGGCCAGGCCGTTGCCCTGTCGAACATCGACCCGGTGATCGCCCTGATCAAGGCTTCGCCAACACCGTCGGAAGCCAAGGAAGCGCTGATCAGCACGCCTTGGGAATCCTCGGCTGTGGTGGCGATGGTTGAGCGTGCCGGTGCCGATTCGTGCCGTCCGGAAAACCTCGATCCGCAATACGGTCTGCGTGAAGGCAAGTACTTCCTCTCGCCAGAACAGGCCCAAGCGATTCTCGAACTGCGCCTGCACCGTCTGACCGGTCTGGAGCACGAGAAGCTGCTGGCCGAGTATCAAGAGATCCTCAACCAGATCGGCGAGCTGATCCGCATCCTCAACAGCGCTGTGCGCCTGATGGAAGTGATCCGCGAAGAGCTGGAAGTGATCCGCGCCGAATACGGCGACGTGCGCCGCACCGAAATTCTCGATGCCCGTCTCGACCTGACCCTGGGCGACATGATCCCGGAAGAAGAGCGCGTCGTGACCATCTCCCACGGTGGCTACGCCAAGACCCAGCCGCTGGCTGCGTACCAGGCTCAGCGTCGTGGCGGCAAAGGCAAATCGGCTACCGGCGTCAAGGACGAGGACTACATCGCTCACCTGCTGGTTGCCAACAGCCACACCACGCTGCTGCTGTTCTCCAGCAAGGGCAAGGTGTACTGGCTCAAGACCTACGAAATTCCGGAAGCATCCCGCGCGGCCCGTGGTCGTCCGCTGGTCAACCTGTTGCCGCTGGATGATGGTGAATACATCACCACCATGCTGCCGGTCGAGGAATACACCGAAGGTCACTACATCTTCATGGCCACCGCCAACGGCACCGTGAAGAAGACCCCGCTGGAATCCTTCAGTCGTCAGCGCAGCGTCGGTCTGATCGCGCTGGAGCTGGACGAAGGCGACGTGCTGATCTCTGCAGCCATCACCGATGGCGAGCGCGAAGTGATGCTGTTCTCCGATGGCGGCAAGGTCACCCGTTTCAAAGAGTCCGACGTGCGTGCCATGGGCCGTACCGCTCGCGGCGTGCGCGGCATGCGTCTGCCGGAAGGGCAGAAGCTGATTTCCATGCTGATCCCGGAAGAAGGCAGCCAGATCCTCACCGCTTCCGAGCGTGGTTATGGCAAGCGCACCGCGATCACCGAGTTCCCTGAGTACAAGCGTGGCGGTCAGGGCGTGATCGCCATGGTCAGCAACGAGCGTAACGGCCGTCTGGTCGGCGCGGTACAGGTACTCGACGGCGAAGAAATCATGCTGATCTCCGATCAGGGCACCCTGGTGCGTACCCGTGTCGACGAAGTGTCGAGCCTGGGTCGTAACACTCAGGGCGTGACGCTAATCAAGCTGGCCAAGGATGAAACCCTGGTCGGCCTGGAGCGGGTTCAGGAGCCTTCGGAAATCGAAGGCGAAGAACTCGACGGTGAAGAGGGCGAGGAAATCGCAGGCAGCGTCGGTATCGACGAAGCGGGTGAAGACCAGCAACTCGACGCCGCAGCAGACGAAGAGCCGCAGGAATAAGCGGATAAACGAGGGGGCGGATGAGAATTCGCCCCCTTGTTATTTGTCCGGTATGAATTTTCGACATCATGGAGATCCCCTGTGGGAGCGAGCCTGCTCGCGAAAGCAGGCGCTGCGGTACCTCTGAAGCACCGCGGTGATGCATTCGCGAGCAGGCTCGCTCCCACAGGACCATGTTGATCGGTAGTGTGATTTATTGCGTGATACCACCAAATCAGAGCGAGATTGGATGTGAGCAAGCGAGCCTATAACTTCTGCGCCGGTCCGGCGGCGCTGCCTGAAGCTGTCCTGCAGCGCGCCCAGGGTGAACTCCTTGATTGGCACGGCAAGGGTCTGTCGGTCATGGAAATGAGCCATCGCAGCGATGAGTTCGTGTCCATCGCTACCCAGGCCGAGCAGGATCTGCGTGACCTGCTGAATATCCCGTCGAACTACAAAGTGCTGTTTTTGCAGGGCGGCGCGAGCCAGCAGTTCGCACAGATCCCGCTGAACCTGTTGCCTGAAGGCGGCTCGGCCGACTACATCGACACCGGTATCTGGTCGCAGAAAGCCATCGAAGAAGCCTCGCGCTACGGCCACGTCAACGTTGCTGCCACTGCCAAGCCTTACGACTATTTCGCCATCCCAGGCCAGAACGAGTGGAACCTGTCGAAAGACGCCGCGTACGTTCACTACGCGCCGAACGAAACCATCGGCGGTCTGGAATTCCAGTGGATCCCGCAAACCGGTGACGTACCGCTGGTGGCGGACATGTCTTCGGACATCCTCTCGCGCCCGGTCGATATTTCGCGTTTCGGCATGATCTACGCCGGCGCGCAGAAGAACATCGGCCCGAGCGGCATCGTCGTCAACATCATCCGCGAAGACTTGCTCGGCAAGGCCCGCTCGCTGTGCCCGACCATGCTCAACTACAAGGTCGCGGCTGATAACGGCTCGATGTACAACACCCCGCCGACGCTGGCCTGGTACCTGTCCGGTCTGGTGTTCCAATGGCTGAAAGAGCAGGGCGGCGTCGAAGCGATCGCCAAGCTCAACGACGTCAAGCAGCGCACCCTGTACGACTTCATCGACGCCAGCGGTCTCTACAGCAACCCGATCAACAAGTCGGATCGCTCGTGGATGAACGTGCCGTTCCGTCTCGCTGACGATCGTCTGGACAAGCCGTTCCTCGCCGGTGCCGACGAGCGCGGTCTGCTCAACCTCAAGGGGCACCGTTCGGTGGGCGGTATGCGCGCCTCCATCTACAACGCCGTCGACATCACCGCAGTTAACGCGCTGGTGGCCTACATGGCGGAATTCGAGAAGGAACACGGCTGATGTCCGAGCAAGAACTCAAGGCACTGCGCGTTCGCATCGACGCTCTGGACACCAAAGTCCTGGAGTTGATCAGTGAGCGTGCGCGTTGCGCCCAGGAAGTCGCCCGCGTGAAGATGGCCTCGCTGGCCGAAGGCGAAGTGCCGGTGTTCTATCGTCCCGAGCGCGAAGCTCAGGTGCTCAAGCGTGTGATGGAGCGCAATCAGGGGCCGCTGGGCAACGAAGAAATGGCGCGGCTGTTCCGCGAGATCATGTCGTCGTGCCTGGCGCTGGAGCAGCCACTGAAAGTGGCGTACCTCGGCCCTGAAGGTACCTTCACCCAAGCGGCGGCGATGAAGCACTTCGGCCACGCAGTGATCAGCAAGCCGATGGCGGCGATCGACGAAGTGTTCCGTGAAGTCGCCGCCGGTGCGGTGAATTTCGGCGTGGTGCCGGTGGAAAACTCCACCGAAGGCGCGGTCAATCACACGCTGGACAGCTTCCTCGAACACGACATGGTGATCTGTGGCGAAGTCGAGCTGCGCATCCACCATCATTTGCTGGTCGGCGAAAATACCAAGACCGACAGCATCAGCCGCATCTATTCCCACGCGCAGTCGCTGGCCCAGTGCCGCAAGTGGCTGGACGCGCATTACCCGAATGTCGAACGCGTCGCGGTATCGAGCAACGCCGAAGCGGCCAAGCGGGTCAAGGGTGAGTGGAATTCGGCGGCGATCGCTGGCGACATGGCGGCAGGGCTGTACGGCCTGACGCGTCTAGCCGAGAAGATCGAAGATCGCCCTGACAACTCGACGCGCTTCCTGATGATCGGTAACCAGGAAGTGCCGCCTACCGGCGACGACAAGACCTCGATCATCGTGTCGATGAGCAACAAGCCCGGCGCGCTCCATGAGCTGCTGGTGCCGTTCCACGACAATGGCATCGACCTGACCCGCATCGAAACCCGTCCGTCGCGCAGCGGCAAATGGACCTACGTGTTCTTCATCGACTTCGTCGGCCACCACCGTGATCCGTTGATCAAAGGTGTGCTGGAAAAGATCAGTCAGGAAGCAGTAGCACTCAAAGTGCTGGGTTCCTACCCGAAAGCAGTTCTCTAAGGGGCGGTAGCAAATGAGTGGCAACTTCCTCGCTCTGGCACAGCCGGGCGTGCAACAACTTTCGCCGTACGTTCCGGGCAAGCCTGTGGACGAACTGGCGCGCGAGCTGGATCTGGATCCGGCAAAAATCGTCAAACTGGCGAGCAACGAAAACCCGTTGGGCGCCAGCCCGAAGGCATTGGCGGCGATTCGCGAAGAGCTGGCCGAGCTGACCCGCTACCCGGACGGCAATGGCTTCGCCCTGAAATCGCTGCTCGCCGAGCAGTGCCGTGTCGAGCTGAATCAGGTCACGCTGGGCAATGGCTCCAACGACATTCTTGAGCTGGTTGCGCGTGCCTATCTGGCGCCGGGCCTGAATGCGGTGTTCAGTGAGCACGCCTTCGCGGTGTATCCGATCGCGACTCAAGCAGTTGGCGCTCAGGCCAAAGTAGTTCCGGCCAAAGACTGGGGCCATGACCTGCCGGCCATGCTCGCAGCCATCGATGCCAACACTCGCGTGGTGTTTATCGCCAACCCGAACAACCCGACCGGCACCTGGTTCGGCGCCGAAGCGCTGGACGAATTCCTGCAGGACGTTCCCGAGCATGTGCTGGTAGTCCTCGACGAGGCTTACATCGAGTACGCCGAAGGCAGTGATTTGCCGGACGGTCTCGACTTCCTCGCTGCGTACCCGAACCTGCTGGTTTCGCGCACCTTCTCCAAGGCCTATGGCTTGGCTGCGCTGCGCGTCGGTTATGGCTTGTCGACGCCTGTGGTGGCGGACGTGCTGAACCGCGTTCGTCAGCCATTCAACGTCAACAGCCTCGCCCTGGCGGCGGCGTGTGCGGCGCTGAAGGACGAGGAATATCTGGCGCAAAGCCGTCAGCTCAACGAATCCGGCATGCAGCAGTTGCAGGCCGGTTTCCGTGAGCTGGGGCTGGGCTGGATCGAATCCAAAGGCAACTTCATCTGCGTCGATCTCGGCCAGGTGGCGGCGCCAATTTTCCAGGGCTTGCTGCGCGAAGGCGTGATCGTGCGTCCGGTGGCCAATTACGGCATGCCGAACCACCTGCGGGTGACCATCGGTCTGCCGGCAGAAAACAGCCGTTTCCTCGAAGCGCTGCGCAAGGTTCTGGCTCGTGGTTGATGTCACTGCGCTGCAACCTGCTGCACCTATGATCGGTCGCCTTGTGGTGGTCGGTCTGGGGTTGATCGGTGGTTCGTTTGCCAAGGGTTTGCGTGAAAGCGGCCTGTGCCGTGAAGTGGTCGGCGTCGATCTCGACCCGCAATCACGCAGGCTCGCGGTCGAATTGGGTGTGGTCGATCGCTGTGAAGACGACTTGGCGGCTGCTTGCGTCGGTGCCGATGTGATTCAGCTGGCGGTGCCGATTCTGGCCATGGAAAAGCTGCTCGCGCGTCTGGCTGTCATGGATCTGGGGCAGGCGATTCTCACGGATGTCGGTAGTGCCAAAGGCAACGTGGTGCGCGCCGCGACTGAAGCGTTCGGCGGCATGCCGGCGCGCTTCGTCCCGGGGCACCCGATTGCCGGTTCCGAGCAGAGCGGGGTGGAAGCCTCGAATGCCGAGCTGTTCCGCCGGCACAAGGTGATCCTGACGCCGCTTGAGCAGACCGATCCTGCCGCCTTGGCGGTGGTCGATCGCCTGTGGCGCGAACTGGGCGCCGATGTCGAGCACATGCAGGTCGAGCGTCACGATGAAGTGCTTGCCGCGACCAGCCATCTGCCGCACCTGCTGGCCTTCGGTCTGGTCGATTCATTGGCCAAGCGCAATGAAAATCTGGAGATCTTCCGTTACGCTGCCGGTGGTTTTCGCGATTTCACAAGAATCGCCGGAAGCGACCCGGTGATGTGGCACGACATCTTCCTCGCCAACCGCGAGGCTGTCCTGCGCACACTCGATACATTTCGCAGCGACCTCGACGCCTTGCGCGACGCGGTCGATGCAGGGGATGGGCACCAATTATTGGGCGTTTTCACGCGCGCCCGGGTTGCCCGCGAGCATTTCAGTAAAATCCTGGCCCGCAGGGCCTATGTGGACGCTATGAATTCCAACGATCTGATCTTCCTGGCTCAACCTGGTGGCCGCCTGTCCGGTCGGATTCGCGTACCGGGTGACAAATCGATTTCCCACCGTTCGATCATGCTCGGCTCGCTGGCCGAAGGCGTCACCGAAGTCGAAGGCTTCCTCGAGGGCGAAGACGCCCTGGCGACCTTGCAGGCGTTTCGCGACATGGGCGTGGTCATCGAAGGCCCGCATCACGGCCGCGTGACTATCCACGGTGTTGGTCTGCACGGCCTGAAACCTGCGCCGGGCCCGATCTATCTGGGCAACTCCGGCACCTCGATGCGTCTGCTCTCTGGCCTGCTGGCGGCGCAGAACTTCGACAGCACCTTGACCGGCGACGCTTCGCTGTCCAAGCGTCCGATGAACCGCGTGGCCAATCCGCTGCGGGAAATGGGCGCGGTCATCGAAACCGCTGCTGAAGGTCGTCCACCGATGACCATTCGCGGTGGCCACAAGCTCAAGGGCCTGACCTACACCATGCCGATGGCCAGTGCCCAGGTGAAATCCTGCCTGCTGCTTGCCGGTCTCTATGCTGAAGGCAAGACCACCGTCACCGAGCCGGCACCGACCCGCGATCACACCGAGCGCATGCTGCGTGGCTTCGGCTACCCGGTCAGCGTCGACGGCGCCACGGCTTCGGTCGAGTGCGGCGGCAAGCTCACCGCGACTCACATCGAAGTGCCGGGCGATATCTCGTCGTCGGCGTTCTTCCTGGTTGCAGCCTCGATTGCCGAGGGTTCCGAGCTGGTGCTCGAGCACGTCGGCATCAACCCGACCCGTACTGGCGTGATCGATATCCTGCGGCTAATGGGCGCCGATATCACTCTGGAAAACCAGCGTGAAGTGGGCGGCGAGCCAGTGGCTGACTTGCGCGTGCGGGCAGCTAAACTCAAAGGTATCGAGATTCCGGAGGCGCTGGTGCCGCTGGCGATCGACGAATTCCCGGTCCTGTTCGTGGCTGCTGCGTGCGCCGAAGGGCGTACCGTGCTCACCGGAGCTGAAGAACTGCGGGTCAAGGAATCCGACCGGATTCAGGTCATGGCGGACGGTTTGCTGGCGCTGGGCGTCAAGTGCGAACCGACCCCGGACGGCATCATCATCGACGGCGGCCAGATCGGCGGCGGTGAAGTGCATGGTCACGGCGACCACCGTATCGCCATGGCTTTCAGCGTCGCCTCGTTGCGCGCTACCGCACCGATCCGCATCCATGATTGCGCCAACGTCGCGACCTCGTTCCCCAACTTCCTCGCGCTGTGCGGGCAAGTCGGCATTCGTGTGGCACAAGAGGCTCAGTCGTGAAAAACATTGCACCGGTCATCACCATCGATGGGCCAAGCGGCTCCGGCAAAGGCACGGTCGCCGGGATTCTGGCCAAGCGTCTGGGCTGGAACCTGCTGGATTCCGGTGCGCTTTATCGCTTGCTCGCGTTTGCTGCGCACAACCATGGCGTCGACCTGACCAATGAAGAGCTGCTGAAGACATTGGCCGCTCATCTGGATGTGCAATTCATCGCCGCGACCGAAGGTCAGCTGCAGCGGATCATTCTCGAGGGCGACGAAGTCAGCGATGTCATTCGCACCGAAAGTGTCGGTTCCGGCGCCTCGCAAGTGGCTGCGCTGCCCGCTGTGCGCGAGGCGCTGCTGCAGCGCCAGCGTGCGTTCCAGGAAGCGCCGGGGCTGGTGGCCGACGGCCGCGACATGGGTACGGTGGTTTTTCCGGATGCACCACTGAAGATTTTCCTCACCGCCAGTGCCGAGGAACGGGCGCGCCGTCGATATTTGCAGTTGAAGGGCAAAGTCGAGGGTGTTAGTCTGTCGAGTCTGCTAGATGAGATCCGTGCACGCGATGAGCGTGACACCCAGCGCGCAGTAGCCCCGCTCAAGCCGGCGGCCGACGCGATTCAGCTGGATTCAACGGAGCTTTCCATCGATCAGGTGCTTGAACGCATCATGAGCGAGATCGCCATTCGCGATATCGCCGGGTGACCAAGAGGGCCGCAGGGGACCAGTCATAGTCCTGCGGTGCTTCTTTTAAATGAAACTAACCCACACCGTCTGGGGTGTGGAGATGGGCGTTTACTTCGCCCTCATCTACAGGAATTAAAATGAGCGAAAGCTTTGCGGAACTCTTTGAAGAAAGCCTGAAAACCCTGAACCTTCAGGCAGGCTCCATCATCACCGGTGTTATCGTTGATATCGATTACCAGGCTCGCTGGGTAACCGTTCACGCTGGTCTGAAGTCTGAAGCACTCATCCCGCTTGAGCAGTTCTACAACGATGCTGGCGAACTGAACATCAACGTTGGTGATGAAGTTCACGTTGCTCTGGATTCGGTTGAAGACGGCTTTGGCGAAACCAAGCTGTCCCGTGAAAAAGCCAAGCGCGCTGAATGCTGGATCGTTCTGGAAGCAGCCTTCGCAGCCGAGGAAGTGGTCAAGGGCGTTATCAACGGTAAGGTTAAAGGCGGCTTCACTGTCGACGTTAACGGCATCCGTGCGTTCCTGCCAGGTTCCCTGGTTGACGTCCGTCCAGTGCGCGACACCACGCACCTGGAAGGCAAAGAGCTGGAATTCAAGGTCATCAAGCTGGACCAGAAGCGCAACAACGTTGTCGTTTCCCGTCGCAGCGTCCTCGAAGCCGAGAACTCCGCCGAGCGTGAAGCTCTGCTGGAATCCCTGCAGGAAGGCCAGCAAGTCAAAGGTATCGTCAAAAACCTCACCGATTACGGCGCATTCGTCGATCTGGGTGGCGTGGACGGCCTGCTGCACATCACCGACATGGCCTGGAAGCGCATCAAGCATCCTTCCGAGATCGTCAACGTTGGTGACGAAATCGACGTCAAGGTTCTGAAATACGATCGCGAACGCAACCGTGTTTCCCTGGGCCTGAAGCAACTGGGCGAAGATCCATGGGTTGCTATCAAAGCCCGTTACCCAGAAGGCACTCGCGTTACCGCTCGTGTAACCAACCTGACCGACTACGGCTGCTTCGCTGAGCTGGAAGAAGGCGTTGAAGGTCTGGTACACGTTTCGGAAATGGACTGGACCAACAAGAACATCCACCCTTCGAAAGTCGTACAAGTCGGCGACGAAGTGGAAGTCATGGTTCTGGACATCGACGAAGAGCGTCGTCGTATCTCCCTGGGCATCAAACAGTGCAAGTCGAACCCATGGGAAGACTTCTCTGGCCAGTTCAACAAGGGCGACAAGATCTCCGGCACCATCAAGTCGATCACCGATTTCGGTATCTTCATTGGTCTGGACGGCGGCATCGACGGTCTGGTTCACTTGTCCGACATCTCCTGGAACGAAGTGGGCGAAGAAGCCGTACGTCGTTTCAAGAAGGGCGACGAGCTGGACACCGTCATCCTGTCGGTTGACCCAGAGCGCGAGCGCATCTCTCTGGGCATCAAGCAACTGGAAAGCGATCCGTTCTCCGAGTACGTCTCGGTTAACGACAAGGGCGCTATCGTGACCGGTACCGTGAAAGAAGTTGACGCCAAAGGCGCCATCATCGTTCTGGCCGACGACATCGAAGCTACCCTGAAAGCCTCCGAAATCAGCCGTGACCGCGTTGAAGACGCGCGCAACGTTCTGAAAGAAGGCCAGGAAGTTGAAGCCAAGATCATCAGCGTTGACCGCAAGAGCCGCGTAATCCAGCTCTCGATCAAGTCGAAAGACGACGCTGAAGAGAAAGAAGCCATCCAGAGCCTGAAAGCAGCTCCGGAAGGCGAAGCAGCTGACACCACTATGGCGGCACTGCTGCGTCAAGCAATGGCCAAACAGAACTGAGTTCTGGTTGATCATTAAAAAGGGCGACTTCGGTCGCCCTTTTTTGTGCCTGCGATTTGGTCTTTGTACGTCCGTGCATGAAACCAATAGCTTCGGCTGCGGGTCTGTTTCTTTAATCGGATCAATCGCCTATTCGCGACTAAGCTTGATCTTGAGCATTAGTCGTCAGGCTTGCCTGGCATAAGGAAGTGGATGAACAAGTTACTTGTTGTTGCAGTGGTCTTGGCGCTGGCAGGGTGCACCACCAGTGCGAAAACCCATGCGGTGCGCGGCGTCAGTGGTATCGAGGTCGATTGCTCTGGGCTTGGTTCCGGTTGGGAGAAGTGTCAGAAGCGTGCGGCCAAGGAATGCAAAGGCAAGGGCTACAAGGTCATCACCCGCTCTGACGATGCCAAAGATGAAGACGAATACCCGTTTGGCTTCAATCCGGCGGGCTTCGTGACCCGGACCATGCTGGTGATGTGTCGTTAGGGCAGCGGCGATCCGACTCGCCACTGGAGTGCCCTGAAAATGGGCGTTTTGACCCCGGGAAAGATATGTCAATCCCTGGGCTGTTCAAAATCTTCCGGGCATGCTAAAACCTTTCAAGCGCTGATCTAGCTGCTTGAAAAAGAAGGGAAAAATATGACGAAGTCGGAGTTGATCGAACGAATTGTCACCCATCAAGGGCTACTCTCATCCAAGGATGTGGAGCTGGCCATCAAGACCATGCTTGAACAAATGTCTCAGTGCCTCGCCACTGGTGATCGTATCGAGATCCGTGGATTTGGCAGCTTCTCCCTGCACTACCGCGCACCGCGCGTTGGTCGCAATCCAAAGACCGGCCAGTCGGTAAGTCTGGACGGTAAATTCGTTCCGCACTTCAAGCCGGGTAAAGAATTGCGTGACCGCGTGAATGAGGAAGAGGAGGAGGGCGCTTGATCTTCGCTATTCAAATTCAAGGGGGCGTGAATGCGTAACCTGAAACGCATACTGGTTGGCGTTTTTCTTCTGCTGGTGGTTCTGGTTGTCCTAGCGTTTGTGCTGGAAAACCAGCAATCGGTTTCGCTTTTGTTTCTGGGTTTTTCCGGCCCGCAGTTGCCGGTGTCGGTTGTTGCGGTGCTGGCGTTGCTGATCGGCATGCTCATCGGTCCAATTTTGGGCTGGTTTCTTGGACGTTCGTCCAGAGCGGGACGCAAGCGACTGGTCTAAAGGCGACAGGCGCACGGCATCTGTCGAAATTGCGCCTCAGCCTGTCTTTATCCATTAGTAAAAGCATCATTAAGCTGTAAAAATGCGTCTCTTGTCGATCGAGTCTGATGCATATTGATTCAGCCTGACTCTGACGGATGCCAACTGATGGTGGCTTTTGCATTCATGGATTAGACCGCGCTTGCTGGCAGCGCTGTTCGCAGCTCAAGGGTATCGTTTTACGTGAAAATTCTCGTTACCGGCGGCGCCGGGTTCATAGGCTCGGCAGTCATCCGTCACATCATCGCCAACACTTCCGATGCGGTGGTTAACGTTGATAAGCTGACGTACGCTGGTAATCTGGAGTCTTTGGCAGAAGTCAGCCAGAATTCGCGTTACGCCTTCGAGCGCGTCGACATCTGCGATCGTGATCAGATCGACCGTGTCCTGCGTGAACACCAGCCCGATGCCATCATGCACCTCGCGGCAGAATCCCACGTCGATCGCTCGATCTCCGGCCCGTCCGAGTTCATTCAGACCAATATCATCGGGACCTACACGCTGCTCGAAGCTGCGCGCCACTACTGGGCTGCGCTGGAAGACACGCGCAAAGCCAACTTCCGCTTCCACCATATTTCGACTGACGAAGTTTACGGAGACCTGGAAGGTCCGGAAGACCTGTTCACCGAAACCACGCCTTACCAGCCAAGCTCGCCTTACTCGGCCAGCAAGGCAAGCTCCGACCACTTGGTTCGTGCCTGGGCCCGCACTTATGGCCTGCCGACACTGGTTACCAACTGCTCGAACAACTACGGCCCATGCCACTTCCCTGAGAAACTGATCCCGCTGATCATTCTTAACGCACTCGAAGGCAAGCCGCTGCCGGTGTATGGCAAAGGCAATCAGGTTCGTGATTGGCTGTACGTCGAAGATCATGCCCGCGCACTTTACAAGGTTGTGACCGAAGGCGTAATCGGCGAGACCTATAACATTGGCGGTCATAATGAGAGGCAAAACATTGAAGTGGTGCATACCCTGTGTGCGCTGCTCGACGAACTGCGTCCAGACTCCGCTCATTGTCCACACGCCAGCCTGATCACTCACGTACAGGATCGCCCGGGTCACGACCAGCGTTACGCTATCGACGCCAGCAAAATTCAACGCGAGCTGGGCTGGACGCCGGAAGAAACTTTTGAAACCGGTATCCGCAAAACCGTCGAGTGGTATCTCAACAATGCTGAGTGGGTGGCTCACGTGAAGAGTGGCAGCTACCAGCAATGGATCAACCAGAACTACATGACTCGTTCGGACAATGCATGAAAATCCTGTTGTTGGGAAAAAACGGCCAGGTGGGCTGGGAGCTGCAACGCTCCCTTGCGCCGCTTGGCGAGTTGGTCGCGCTGGACCGTCACCCAGTTGATGGTTTGAGTGGCGACCTGTCTGACCTCGATGCACTGCGTGCAGCGATCCGACAGGTGAAACCCAAGGTCATCGTCAACGCTGCGGCCTACACCGCCGTCGATAAAGCTGAATCCGAGACAGAGCTGTCCGACCGAGTGAACGTCCAGGCAAGTCAAGTCATGGCTGAAGAGGCTGCCTCTTCAGGCGCCTGGTTGATTCACTACTCCACCGACTACGTGTTCAGCGGTGAAGGCCTGAAGCCATGGCAAGAGACCGATGCCGTCGCCCCGGTGAATCACTACGGCGCGAGCAAACTGGCCGGCGAGCAAGCGATCGCTGTCTCAGGCTGCAAGCACCTGATCTTTCGCACCAGCTGGGTCTATGGCGCGCGCGGCAACAATTTTGCCAAGATCATGCTGCGTCAGGCCAAGGGGCATGCCACCTTGAATGTCATCGCCGACCAGATCGGCGCCCCGACCGGCGCAGATCTGATTGCCGACGTGACGGCGTTGGCCATTCAGCAAGTCTTGCAGCGCCCTCAACTGGCAGGCCTGTATCACCTGGCCGCCGCCGGCGAAGTATCCTGGTACGGCTACGCCAGCCATGTGATCGGTTTTGCCAGGGCCAATGGCGAAGAGCTCGCCGTCACGGAGATCACCCCGATAGTCACAGCGGCTTACCCAACAGCGGCCCGTCGTCCTCTGAACTCCCGGTTGAATACTCAGAAGCTGCGTGACAATTTTTCTCTACATTTGCCGGATTGGCGAATTGGTGTCACCCGAATGCTTATGGAAGTGCTGCATAAATGACCACGTTAAATCGCAAAGGCATCATCCTCGCTGGCGGCTCGGGCACTCGTCTGCATCCGTTGACCCTCGGCGTGTCCAAGCAGATGCTACCGATCTACGACAAGCCGATGATCTTTTATCCGCTGTCGGTGCTGATGCTCGCCGGTATACGCGAAATCCTGATTATTTCCACGCCGGAAGACTTGCCAAATTTTCAAAAATTGCTGGGTGACGGCAGTCTGTACGGCATCAAGCTGGCCTACGCCGAGCAGCCTAGCCCGGACGGTCTGGCACAAGCCTTCATCATTGGCGAGGAATTCATCGGCAAGGATCCTTGCTGCCTGATCCTGGGAGACAACATCTTCTACGGCCAGCATTTCTCGGACAATCTGCGTTCCGCCAGTGCTCAAGAACACGGCGCGACCATATTCGGCTATCACGTTTCCGACCCGGAGCGCTTTGGTGTAGTCGAATTTGACGCTTCCGGCCGAGCCTTGAGCATCGAAGAAAAGCCGCTGAAGCCTAAATCCAGCTACGTGGTCACCGGCCTGTACTTCTACGACAACCAAGTGGTCGAGATCGCTAAAAATATCAAGCCCTCTGCGCGCGGCGAGCTGGAAATTACTGACGTCAACCGTGCGTACCTCGAGCAGCAAGCCCTCAACGTCGAAATACTCGGTCGCGGCTTCGCCTGGCTGGATACCGGTACTCATGATTCATTGCTGGAGGCGAGCCACTTTGTGCATACCATTGAGAAGCGTCAGGGTCTGAAAGTTGCCTGCCTGGAAGAGATCGCTTACAGCAGCGGGTGGATTTCCGCCGCTGAGTTGGCTGCTCAGGCACAGCGCCTCGGAAAGACCGGCTATGGGCATTACTTGGGGAAACTGTTGGAGCTAACCGGCCGTTGAGATCTGATTGATATTGGTGGTGATGTTATTTTGATGTGTTGCGCTTGAAACACTTGCTTCATTTCAAAGGATTTTTGTCTTCGGTCCCCTGCATGAGTTATTAAATCCCGGTATTACCTGTAGAATGGCGTGCAGAATTATCAGACCCAATCCATCATCGCACCTGAATGTCGATTGACCCGTTTTACCTTTCAAGGAAAGGCTTCCGACAAGTGGTAAATGAGGTCAATCCAAGAGGCGCCAGGTATAAAGCCGATGGGTTCAGGTCGAAGTTGAACTGCCACCCTGCAGTCGTTTCCAACAAAAAATTGTAACGATTACGATGCAGGGAAACATAAATGAGCCCCGCTTTCTGGACATGTCTGCCAGGAGGGGATTAAGGATATAGAGCATGGAACTGATTCCCGTAATTTTGTCTGGCGGAGTGGGTAGCCGGTTGTGGCCCGTTTCTCGAGAGGCCCATCCAAAGCCGTTCATGGATCTGCCAGATGGCCAGAATCTGATCCAGAAAACCTTCCTTCGAGCTTCGCGTCTGGAAGGGGTTGTGGAGGTTCTTACGGTGACCAACCGAGAACTCCTGTTCAAGACCGAAGACGAGTACGGCGCAGTCAGTACGCTTAAACACTCCCAGGGTTTCATTCTTGAGCCTTTCGGACGCAATACAGCTGCCGCCGTTGCTGCCGCAGCGCTTCAACTGGAAGCCACCCATGGCCCGGATGCCCAAATGCTGGTGCTGGCGGCAGACCACCTGATAAAAGATGAAACAGCATTCGCTGCGGCAGTAGCCAATGCGGTAGTGCTTGCCGCCGAAGGCTGGCTGGTAACCTTCGGTATTCAGCCGACCTATCCTGAAACAGGGTTCGGGTACATCGAAGCGCAGAAAGATGCACCTCTGAAAGATGGCCTGAAGGTAGCGCGCTTCGTCGAAAAGCCCAATCTTGAAACCGCTGAAGGCTACGTCAGTGCAGGCAACTACTACTGGAACTCCGGAATGTTCTGCTTCCGGGTCGGCACTGTTCTGGAAGAACTTCTTCAGCATGCCCCGGACGTATTGGCAGCCGTCAGCAAAACCATTGAACGTTCGCGCCTCACTTCCTCTGACAAATATCGTTGCCTGGCACTCGATGCTGATGCATTCGCAGAGGTTCCGGACATCTCCATCGATTACGCATTGATGGAGCGCTCCTCCAAAGTAGCGACCATTCCTTGTGATATCGGTTGGAGTGACATCGGTTCCTGGAACGCTGTCAGTGAGCTGACCGAGGCTGATGAAAACGGCAACCGTTTTGAAGGCGAGGTGTTGTCCCACAATTCCCGCAATAACTACGTGAACAGTGAAGATCGGCTGACTGCGCTGGTGGGTGTTGAAGACTTGCTGGTCATCGATACCCCGGACGCGGTGATGATCGCCCATAAAGATCATGCCCAAGATGTAAAACATATCGTCAATCAGCTCAAGGCGGCCAGCCACACGGTTCATTTGCTCCACCGTACCGTGCATCGCCCTTGGGGAACCTACACAACCCTGGAGAACGGCGAGCGCTTCAAAATCAAACGCATTGTGGTGAAACCGAAGGCTTCGTTGTCCTTGCAGATGCATCATCACAGAAGCGAACACTGGATCGTCGTCAGTGGGATGGCCAAGGTCATCAACGACCAGCAGGAGTTGATGCTGAACACCAACGAGTCCACGTTCATTCGTGCTGGTCATCAGCACCGTTTGATGAACCCCGGCGTCATAGACCTGGTGATGATTGAAGTGCAAAGTGGTGACTATCTTGGCGAGGACGATATCGTTCGTTTCGAAGATAATTACGGCCGCGTCGATAATTAACAGTACTTCGGCATAGGCAAGTCAGGTCGGTGAGGTTTCCATCGGCCGGGCTTTTTTGCATTCGGCCTGGTTCTGATTCATTTTCATCGTGGCGAGCGTGCGTAGCCGTTAAATGGGCTTCGCCCCCACATACCTCAGCAAGAGAGCGGTATGAATATCCCGATCAATACCCAGTGTTTCAAAGCCTATGACATTCGTGGCCAGGTGCCGTCGGACCTCAATGCCGATGTGGCTTACCGAATAGGCCGGGCGATGGTTAGCGAGCTGCAAGGCCAAAGCATCGTGCTGGGGCGTGATATGCGGCTCGAAAGCCCAATGCTGGCAGAGGCGATGACGCGTGGATTGCTGGATGCGGGTGCGAACGTCATCGATATCGGGTTGTGCGGAACTGAGGAAGTCTACTTTGCAACCAGCGCGTTCAAGGCGGATGGTGGAGTGATGATCACTGCCAGTCACAATCCCAAGGGTTACAACGGGATGAAGCTTGTAAAGTCTGAATCTCGACCGATCAGCGGCGATACAGGACTCAATGCCATACGTTCCCGTGTGGAAAGTGGCGATTTGGGAGCTCTGGCTGCAACTGCGGGCGAACTGCGTTTCGAACTGGATAAGACAGCCTACGTCGAACATCTTTTAAGTTATGTAAATGTGGCGGATCTCAGCCCGCTGAAAATACTTGCTGATCCCGGCAATGGCGCTGCGGGCCCCGTGCTACAGGAATTGGTGAAAAAATTGCCATTCGAATGGGTGATCATCAACGCCGAGCCAGACGGTCATTTCCCCAACGGTGTACCCAATCCCCTTCTTCCGGAAAACCGCACGCTGACACGCCAAGCGTTGTTGGCAAACGGCTGTGATTTGGGAATCGCGTGGGATGGTGACTTCGATCGTTGCTTTTTTTTCGACCAGGAAGGGCGCTTCATTGAGGGCTATTACCTGGTTGGTCTGCTGGCAGAAATGCTGCTCAAGAAACACCCCGGCTCGAAGATTATCCATGATCCGAGGTTGACCTGGAACACGATCGATCAGGTTCGATTGGCGGGCGGCGTTTCAGTACAATGCAAGACCGGCCACGCCTTCATAAAAGAGCGCATGCGTATGGAGGATGCAATCTACGGCGGTGAGATGAGCGCGCACCATTACTTCCGGGATTTCGCCTATTGTGACAGCGGCATGATTCCCTGGCTGTTGGTAACCGCATTGATGTCTGCGTCGGGAAAAAACCTGGCCCAGCTTGTTGATGAGCGCGTCGCCGCCTATCCGTGTAGCGGTGAAATCAATTACCGAGTCGATGATGTATCTGCGGCGCTGGAGGAGGTTCTCGCACATTATTTGCCTCAAGGGCCTCATCTTGATCAAACCGATGGCGTCGGTCTGGAGTTTTCCGACTGGCGATTTAATCTCCGAGGTTCGAACACAGAACCTCTGTTGAGGTTGAATGTGGAAAGCAGAGGGGATCCAGCGCTTGTGGCGTTGAAAGTCAAAGAAATCGAGGGGCTGCTGAACAGTAGATATATGGAATGATAAAACGATTCTCACTTCCAGAAGGAAGGTGAGGGGCAGCAATAAGTTGGCTCTCTGATAGAGACATACTGTTCGATTGATTAATTTAAATTGGTGAAAAAATGAGCGACAAGAAAGTAGCGTTGATTACGGGTATTACTGGTCAAGATGGTGCTTACCTTGCTGAGTTCCTGCTTAAGAAAGGTTATTCGGTACACGGTATCAAGCGCCGTGCTTCGTTGTTCAATACTCACCGTATTGACCATCTTTACCATGACCCGCATAAGAAAGGCTATGATCTGAATCTGCATTACGGCGACCTGACCGATTCGAGCAGCTTGATTCGCATCGTGCAAGAAGTACAGCCAGATGAAGTTTACAATCTCGGGGCGCAAAGCCACGTAGCTGTTTCGTTCGAATCACCTGAATACACTGCTGACACTGATGCCATGGGTACACTGCGCATCCTTGAAGCCATCCGAATCGCCGGTCTTGAAAAGAAGACCAAGTTCTATCAGGCATCCACCTCCGAGCTTTATGGTCTGGTGCAGGAAATTCCTCAGAAAGAAACCACGCCTTTCTATCCCCGCTCTCCATACGCCGTCGCCAAGATGTACGCCTATTGGATCACCGTGAACTATCGTGAGTCTTATGGCATGTATGCCTGTAACGGTATTCTCTTTAATCACGAATCTCCGATCCGCGGCGAAACCTTCGTAACTCGTAAGATCACACGCGCCTTGGCACGTATCAAGGTCGGTCTGCAAGACTGCCTGTACCTCGGTAACATGGATGCCCTGCGTGACTGGGGTCATGCCCGTGATTACGTGGAAATGCAATGGCTTATGCTCCAGCAAGAAACGCCCGACGACTTTGTGATCGCGACCGGTGAACAGCATTCCGTTCGGGAGTTTGTTGAAGTTGCAGCGAAAGAGATCGATATCAAGATTCGCTGGGAAGGCCAGGGTGTAGACGAGAAAGGGTACGACGTCGCAACCAACAAGTGCATCGTTGCCGTCGACCCACGTTATTTCCGTCCGGCCGAAGTCGAGACACTTTTGGGTGACCCAAGCAAAGCCAAAGAAAAATTGGGCTGGGTACCACGTACAACCTTCGCTGAGCTGGTAGAGGAAATGATGCGTGAAGATCTAAGTGAAGCCAAACGCGACAAACTGGTCGCTGAACACGGCTTTAAATATTTCAAGGGCCAGGAATAAGGGGGCTGGGATGATACCGGTATATCAGCCCTTTCTGGGCGGTCGCGAAAAGGAATATGTAAACCAGTGTCTTGATTCGACTTGGATTTCCTCCCGCGGAGAATTTATCTCCCGCTTTGAAAACGAGTTTGCCCGATACATCGGTGCCGAACATGCGACCACGGTGAGCAATGGCACTGTTGCCCTGCACTTGGCAATGGCGGCTTTGGGGCTTGGGCCTGGTGATGAGGTGATTGTTCCAACGCTCACTTACGTGGCGTCGGTCAACACCATCATGCAAACCGGGGCCAGCGTCGTTTACGCTGAATCCCTGGCGGATACCTGGAACGTCAGCGTCCCTGACATCCGAAGCCGCATTACACCTAAAACCAAGGCCGTCATGGTCGTGCACTTGTACGGTCTGGCATGTGACATGGATGAGGTGGTTGCTCTGTGCAAAGAGCATAATCTGCTGCTGATCGAAGACTGTGCAGAGGCCTTCGGCTCTCTCTACAAAGATCAGCATGTAGGGACTTTTGGAGATGTCGCTACGTTCAGTTTCTTCGGAAACAAGACTATCACCACCGGCGAAGGTGGAATGGTGGTGTCCAAGAACAAGGATATTCACGAGCGAGCTTGTCATCTTAAAAGTCAAGGCGTGTCCAAAACCCGCGAGTACTGGCATGACGAGTTGGCCTTCAACTATCGGATGACCAACATCTGCGCAGCCATTGGCCTTGCCCAACTGGAGCGTGCAGACGAGATCATCACTCTTAAGCGGCAGGTTGCGGATTGGTATCGCGAAGCGCTCGAAGGGCTTCCGCTGCAGATGCATGCAGAGCAGCCAGGTACCCGTCACTCCTACTGGATGTGTTCAGTACTGTTGGATGATCCGAGTCAGCGTCAAGCATTGCGGGACCATTTGAAGAACAAGGGCATTGAGACACGCCCTCTTTTCGCTCCTGCTCATAACATGCCGCACTGCAAGACGGAGGAAACCTTTGCGGTAGCGCAGGACCTTAGCTCGCGAGGAATGAACCTTCCGAGTTACCCGACCCTGAGCCGCGATCAGGTGCAGCAGGTAGCGGACGAAATTCGAAGCTACTTCGCCGACTAAAATGCGGGAAATCGGGGTTGGGAATCCAGCCCCGATTGCCAAATGAAATTCAGAAAATCAAGTTCAAACTGAATTTTTGAATTTAATATATTTACTCAGGTAAAGTGATGTTTTCCTATTTTTCTCGTGTATGGGCTGCCCGGTATTTCTGGATTCACCTTTCTCTGGCTGATCTTAGATCAAGGTGGAGGCGTTCTTTTTTCGGGATGACCTGGTCAATTATCCAACCGCTCGGGTTGACCTTGCTGCTGACGCTAGTGTTTAGCAAGCTTTTTAATACAGACATTGTTACCTACGCACCATATATTCTCTCCGGGATCATAGTCTGGGAATATATTTCCGCCAATACAGTTGCAGGCTCATTGTCATTTGTTCAGGCGGATGCTTATATCAAGCAGTGTAACCATCCGTTGGCAATATATACTCTCAGAACCGTGGTCGGGAGTGCCATTGTTTTGATGTTGGCCAGTATCTCGTTGTATGGCTGGGTCGCCATAGTTCTTCCGCAAAATATTGGTTGGAGTTGGTTGGCCTCATTTACCATATTCCCCATTCTTGCGCTCATCGCTTGGCCTGTATCTACATTGTTGTCTTATGTTAGTACCCGGTTTCGTGATATCCCGCATGCGCTAGGGTTGGTGATGCAGTCGTTGTGGTTCATCTCTCCGGTATATTTCGAAGCCAAGATGTTCAAGAATGGCGGGCTGCATGCATTGGTCGATTACAATCCGATATATCACCTGTTGCAGTTGATACGCGCTCCGTTACTGCAGGGCGAGTGGCCGACGTGGCAAAACTACGCGTTCAGTATTGGTACTGCGATTTTCTTTGGCGCATTAGCTATCATTATCGGCAGCAAGGCTGAACGGAAAGTGATTTTTTACCTATGAAAAATAACCGAATCTTGCTTGAAAACGTTAACTTACATTATGCGTCGGTTGCCTATAAAGAGCGTTCATTAAAGTCTCTTATGGCTAGCGTGTTTAGCAGAAAGACAAACAACTCAAGTGTTGCAGATATCCATGCACTGAAAAATATCAGTGTTGAAATCAAAAGTGGTGAGCGCGTCGGGTTGCTCGGGCACAACGGAGCAGGAAAAAGTACCTTTCTGAAAACCGTTGCCGGGCTTTATCCGGTTTCGAGTGGTCTTCTGAAAGTCGAGGGCCAGGTTCGTTCATTATTTGATTTGAGTCTTGGTTTTGAGCCTGACGCGACGGGCAGAGAAAATATCCTGTACCGAGGATTGTTGTTGGGCCTTTCCCCCCGCTTTATGCGTGAAAAGGCAGACGAAATCGTTGATTTCGCAGGACTGGGTGAATTCATAGACTACCCGATAAAAACCTATTCTGCGGGCATGCAGGTCAGATTGGCTTTCGCGATCTCTACCACGGTGGGTGGAGATATTCTGCTCCTTGATGAGGTGATCGGTGCAGGTGATGCGAATTTCATGGCGAAGGCCAAGGAGCGTATTACAAGCCTTATTGAACAAGCGGAAATTTTAGTTTTGGCAACACACGATTTCGGTGCATTACGTTCGATATGCAACCGAGGACTGGTTTTTCATCACGGTGACTTGGTTTTTGATGGGCCATGTGATGAGGCAGTTGCTGAATATAAAGCTATAAATGGACTGGATTAATTTTGAAGACGCTAAGAGTCCTTTGGTTGCTTAACCATACAACATTACGAAAATTCGAAGTCGACCAGCTGAAAGCGTTAGGCGTGAATGAAATATTCATGCCCAAAAGCTTTCCTTATGACGAAGGGAATCTTTCAGCGAATGTTGACTCTAGTTTTGATGCCGGTTTAACGATACCGAAGTCGGAATTGGATATTCTTAATGCGCAGGATTGGTATTCCAGTCCAAGTGAGGAGGCTTGGCGAATCGCTAATCTCCACTTTGATGTCGCAATCATTGGGTTCTTTCCACTTCAAATTCATAGTGCTGTGCGACACTTTAACGGTGCCATTATACTTCGGGTTTTTGGCCTATCGAAAGGCTACTCTTATTCGCAATTGTTTTACGAAGAGGCCGGTGAGGCACTGGTTCGTAATGTAAAATCTATTGGCTCGCGTTTTTGGTTTGGCGCTGGCTATGCGCATCTGAAAGACTCTGAGCAGAACTTTTTAGCCAGTCGGGATTGCTTTCTTCCGGTAGGTTTGAAAGGGGATGCTACTCCCGAACTGTGGGAGGGTGGACTTAGAAAGATTCTTTTCGTTTGTCCTCGAATTGGTACTTCCCCCTATTTCGAAACTATCTATAAAGACTTCGTGCGTGACTTTTCGGATATCGGCTATACGATAGGTGGAGCACAGCCTGTTGCTGTTCCTGATGAAAATGTTCTCGGTTTTGTGTCCGGTGAAGAACATGAATATAATATGAGGCAGCATAGAGTGATGTTTTATCATTCTACTGAGCCCAATCATATTCATTATCATCCATTCGAGGCGATTCGCGCGGGCATGCCCTTGTTATTTATGGCCGGGGGTATGCTTGATAAAATGGGAGGGATTGGTCTACCTGGTCGTTGCAAAACTGTTGCGGAGGCGAGAGCCAAGGCAGAGCAACTGATGAGTGGCGACCAAAGGCTTATAAAGAGTATCCGTGAATCACAAATGATTTTGCTTGAGCCTATGAAAGCACAAAACTGTGCGGAGGCTTGGCAGAACGGATTTAAAAAAGTCCTTGCAGAGCTTGAATCGGTAAAAAAGGATAACGTCAATCGTCCCGTTCGTCGTAAGCAAATTGCAGTCATTGTTCCTGTTGAATATAGAGGCGGAAGCCTTCGAGGCGCAAAACTATTAGCAAATACTTTATATCGAGGAAGTCGCGAGGCGGGTGAGCCCACCGATATTGTCTTTCTCCACCTGGACAAGCCCGAGAGCTATCCTGCCGAAGAGTTTACAGATCTTGTAGATGAGATCAAAGTACGCCCATTTAATTGGAAGTCGCTGGATGCAGCAACGGCTCGTAGGGCTATGCGATATTCTGGACACGAAGGCTGGGAACCTAAAGGCAACCGATATATGGTTGTCGATGACGGCATAAATCATCTTCAAGACTGCGATGTTTGGCTCATCGTATCTGATCGTCTGGAAGCGCCGTTACTACCAATGCGGCCGTCGGTACTCATGATCTATGATTACCTTCAGCGATACGTACCGATACTTCCGTTCGGTGCGGATCAATCATATTTAGATGCCGCGAGGTCAGCTTCAAAAATTTTGGTGACAACTGAATTCACCAGGCAAGATGCTCTGAATTATGCGGGTATTGCAGCTGATAAAGTTTTCAAATTACCGATGATTGCTCCCGATTTTTCCAACTTGAAAGGTGGGCATGCGGAAACGTCCAATTATTTCATCTGGACAACTAATACTGCGATCCACAAGAATCATGTTAATGCTCTGAAAGCATTGAAATTTTATTATGAGGAGCTGGACGGCACACTGCAATGCAAAATTACGGGAGTCAATACCAAGGAGTTGTTCAACAGTTCTTCGCAGCATCTCAAGTCTTTAGCTGATTTGCTCGGGCAAAGTCGGTTGTTGAAGAGAAACATCAAGCTTGTAGGTGAGCTGCCAGATCGAAATTACCAGAGTACGTTGGCCAGCGCCGCGTTTTTGTGGCATGCGGGCGCGATAGATAATGGTACTTTTAGCGTGATTGAAGCTGCTGGTCTGGGTGTTCCCTCATTGAGTAGTGACTACCCTGCCATGAGGGAAATCGATCAACAGTTCTCCTTGAATTTAAGTTGGATGAAATCAGACCAACCAAAGCATATGGCAAGTCAGCTCAAAGAAATGGAACTTGCACATTTGGAGCGTCGCAATTTATTGCCGTCTGGTGAAGTGCTGGGCGAGCAAAGTACAGATAAATTAGCGAGTGCCTATTGGCAGGTCATAAGGGAGTGCTTATGAAAAAGTTCGGAATCTACTTGGCATACGCTCCAGGAGTGAACCTCCGAAATGAAGGTCTAGGTCGGTACCTGGCTGCATTTCTTAACGGCGCGGCTGGGCGGGACGACGTAAAGTTTGTTTTGGTATGCCCGAGCTGGTCAAAACAGGCACTTCAAGACCTTTTTCTGAGTGAAGGCGTTCAACATAACTTGTTTGAACTTATCTCTCCACCAAAGTCGCCTATGCTCTTGCAGATTTACGAGGCCTATACTGCCAGAAAAAGAAAAATCAAAGGTCTGAGTATCAAGCAGCGACTTGCGAAAAAGTTATTGACCTGGCAAATAAAGCTGACGAGTCATTTCGAGAATCGTTTGATTTCTCTCGATTCCTATAGCGGGGTGTTTCGACTTGGGAGCGAAGCGGCGGCTCTGTTCTTGTTGGCTCTTTTATTGAGTCCGTTGCTGATCCTTGTTCCGATTTATGCTCTTGTATTGAAGTTGAAAACTGTCGCACGCCGCGCTTTGCGACCGGTAATGAGGAAAGTTAACCGCTTGCGTGCGGCTATCGGTGCCCCTAAGGAAGACGAATTTGTGCTTCGTTTGTATCGTGGTTTGGAGCAAGTCGAGTCTGATCGCATGCAACAGCTCATTGCTAAAATGGCGGATGTAAAAGCATGGTATTGTCCAACAGCATTCTGGCCGGAGTTTAACAAAATTCAAGCTCCACGCTTGATGTGTGTGCCCGATGTAGTACTTTCGGATTTTCCTATCGGATTTTCTAAGGTAGGGGGTGAAAGGTTTCTGCAAGTCTATGAAAGAGTAGAGGCTGCAATTCATGGAGGGGAGCATTTTGTCACTTATAGTGAAAGTGTCAAATGGGATACTCTCGTTGAAAGGTATGCTGTAAAACCTTCGAATATTTCAGTGGTTTATCACGCGCCTAATGATTTAAGTAGTTGGGTAACCGTCAATGGCTTTTCCGATGTAGAAATCACCTCTAAAAACTATTGCAAAACCCTTTTCAAGCGGGTGATGAAAAAGTCGTCTAATTATTCATATTCATCGACTTTTTCCAATGCTGATGCAAAGTTTATTTTCTATGCTAGCCAGTTTCGGCCGAATAAAAATGTAATTTCCTTGCTGAAGGCTTACAAGTACCTTATTCGTAACGATTTTATTCGCCATAAGCTGATACTGACGGGCCATGCTGATGGTTTTCCGGAGGTCAGGGAATTCATTCGGGATAATTACCTGGAGAATGACGTTCTTTGCGTGCATGGATTGACCGTTCAGGAGTTGGCAGCGTGTTACAAGTTAGCAGATCTGGCTGTTAATCCGAGCTTGAGCGAAGGAGGATGCCCATTTACTTTCAGTGAGGCGCTGTCTGTCGCCACGCCCGTGGTCATGGCTCGTATCCCTGTTACGGAAGAAGTGTTGGTAGACTCTGATCTACAAAAATTGACCTTTTTCAATCCCTATGATTGGAAGGATATCGCTGACCGCATTCAGTGGGGTATTCTGAATCGTGATGAGTTGCTCGATGTTCAAAAAGGAGTTTATGAAGCGCTGTCCAAACGTAATTGGACAGACGTTGTAAACGAACATATCGATGTGTTAGACAAAATTTCGAGACCGGAAGTTTCTTGATAGGAATGAGGCCCATGACTACTCTATCTGGTTTACTCATCCTTGGCTTTGGTGGCCATGCTCGCGCAGTGGCTGATGTCGCATTGGTGTCAGGTATAAGACAACTTCGCTTCATAGACAGCAATGCTCGCCCAAATGAAACTTTTGGTGAGTTTGCTGTACTACGGAGGTGGGACGAAGATCTGCCAGAAGGGTGGTTTGTCATGCCAGCTTCAGGCGATGGTCTTAGCCGGCAAGCACAGTACGAATGGGCAAAAGGTCGTGGCTGGCCTTTGGCTACGCTCATTTCGCCTACAGCTACGATAGGTGTCGGCGCGAAAGTTGGTCTTGGAACCTTTGTAGCACATCACGCTCATGTCGGCCCTATGGCCTCTGTGGGAATCGGGTGCATTGTAAATACCGGAGCCATTGTAGAGCATGAGTGCGTCGTGGATGATTTCACTCATGTTTCTATAAAAGCGGCTGTAGCAGGAAGAACCTGTATAGGGCGTTTTTGCTTTATTGGCGCTGGCGCGACTGTTATTGACGGCATCAAAATTTGTGATGACGTGACGTTAGGCGCAGGAGCTTGCGCGCATCGTGACTTGGAGACGCCGGGAGTTTATGTAGGAGTGCCGGCAAAAAAAATGATAGGGAAAATAGAAAATTGAAGGTTCTCCATTTCTTTAAAACCTATTATCCGCAAACGATGGGAGGGATTGAACAGGTCATCTTTCAACTTGCGGAAGGAGGACGAGAACACGGGGTTACTGCGCAAGTACTGTCTTTGAGTGCCCAAGGGGCTGCACGTAACGTAAAA
Source organism: Pseudomonas sp. Sample_23 (assembly GCF_004307595.1). Taxonomy (NCBI): domain Bacteria; kingdom Pseudomonadati; phylum Pseudomonadota; class Gammaproteobacteria; order Pseudomonadales; family Pseudomonadaceae; genus Pseudomonas; species Pseudomonas sp. Sample_23. The sequence continues at coordinate 32,169 of NZ_RCNX01000039.1, read as the reverse complement.
GTTGGTGAGCACTTCGCTCACACGTCAAAGCTGGATCTGCACTTAGCATCCACCGGCTTTTCGTTGTCAGCCTTCAAGGATTTTACGGACTTGGCCAAGGAGGCTGATATTATAAATTATCATTTTCCATGGCCATTCATGGATGTTGTACATTTTGCCTCACGCGTACGTAAGCCAACGGTCGTTAGTTATCATTCAGATATCGTTAAGCAAAAGATGTTGTTGAAGTTGTATCAGCCTTTGATGAACAATTTTTTGGGAAGCGTAAACCGTATCATTGCGTCATCTCCAAAGTATATAGAAAGTAGTTCGACGCTCCAAAAATTCAAGGATAAAGTAACTGTCATTCCGATCGGCTTGGATAGGAATACTTACCCGCCTGTTTCATCGGAAAGGTTGAGTTATTGGAAGGAGCAACTCGGCTCGCGCTTTTTTCTTTTCATAGGCGCGTTACGCTACTACAAAGGATTGGATTATTTGCTTGAAGCGGCTCGTACGGCTCGATTTCCAATCGCTATTTTGGGGCAGGGGCCTATGGATGCCGAGTTGAAGGCCAAGGCCGTCAGATTAGGTCTTTCCAATATTTACTTTCTGGGCGGTTTGCCCGACGCTGATAAAACTGCGTTATTAATGTTGTGTTATGGTTTGGTTTTTCCCTCTCATCTTAGGTCTGAAGCGTTTGGGATTTCACTTCTTGAAGGAGCGATGTTCAGTAAGCCTCTTATCTCCTGCGAGATTGGTACGGGCACAACTTATATAAATATTGCTGGTGAGACAGGGTTGGTCGTCCCGCCCTGTAATTCTGATGCGCTGGCGCAGGCGATGATTACGCTATGGGAAAATCCTGAAGAGAGTAGTGCGATGGGGCACAGGGCAGCATTGCGTTTCGAGCAGGTATTTACAGCAGAGCGAATGGTTGACTCTTATACGCAAGTGTATCGTTCGTTGTTGAAGTGAGTCGAAAGAGGCTCTAAACACGACGGGTCTTTAGAGCCTTGAATGTAGGGTAGTCACCACTTTCGTTATTTCTCATTTACACATCTTCGAGTTCCAAATGATCCCCAAGTCTATTCTGGTTACTGGTGGTTCCGGCTTTTTAGGGAAAGCTGTTGTTCAGCGTCTTGCATTGATGGGGGCATGTGATCTCATTGTGCCTCTCCGAACGCTTGACAGGGAACTGCCTGAGGGGATTAAAACCGTAAAAATTTCTGGTATAGATGGTCAAACCAACTGGGAATCACTCGATAACGTGGACGTTGTGGTGCATGCTGCCGCAAGGGTACATAAGCTGCATGACCAGGCTGCTGATGCCCTTGCTGCGTTTCGCACAGTGAATGTCGAGGGCACGTTGAATCTCGCTCGACAAGCCGCTCATCGGGGAGTCAAACGCTTCATTTTCATCAGCTCCATCAAGGTCAATGGAGAGACGACGTTGATGGGCAAGCCTTACACTGCCGATGATGTCCCTGCCCCCAAGGATCCCTATGGCATCTCGAAATTTGAAGCGGAGCAAGGTTTAAAAGCTCTTGCAACGGATGCCGGAATGGAAGTCGTGATTATACGGCCCGCCCTTGTCTACGGCCCCGGAGTAAAAGCCAACTTTCTAAGCATGATGCGCTGGCTTGATAGAGCTATTCCGTTGCCTTTTGGTGCTGTTCGAAATCGTCGTAGTCTGATTTACCTGGATAATCTTGTAGATTTCATAGTGACCTGCCTTAAGCATCCTGCAGCGGCCAACCAAACATTTTTGGCGAGTGATGGTGACGATGTTTCAACTTCTGAATTAATGCGCAAGATTGCCGAGTGCCTGGGAAGACCGGCACGCCTGTTGCCCGTACCTGTTTGGGTGTTGAGCAGAGTGGCAACTATTCTTGGCAAGCGGGCCTTGGCTCAACGTCTTTTCGGCTCTTTGCAGGTCGATATCAGCAAGAATCGACAATTGTTGGGTTGGATTCCTCCCGTGAGTCTTGACCGGGGTTTGAGTCTCACGACGAAGCATTTTCTGGACTCTCGAAAATCATGAATTACGTTTGGTGTATTCCGATAGTTGCTGGCATTTCTTTTTTACTGACTTCACGGCTGCGTAACTATGCTTTGTCCCGTAGCTTGATGGATGTCCCCAATGCTCGTAGTTCTCACTCGACACCTACTCCCCGAGGTGGTGGGGTTGCCATTGTCGTAGCTTTTCTTTTTGCGTCGGGTCTTTTGTTATATGTTGACGAGATTTCATTAGCCAACTTCCTTGGTATGACTGTTGCAGCTACAGCCATCGCGGTTATCGGATTCATGGACGACCACGGACATATCGCCGCCCGCTGGCGTTTGTTGGGACATTTTACAGCGGCGGTCTGGTTGCTGGGCTGGATGGGAGGGTTTCCTCCAATCGTGCTGTTTGGCGTCTATGTCGACATGGGCTGGGCAGGTCATGTGCTGGCAGCTTTGTATCTGGTGTGGCTACTCAATCTCTACAACTTCATGGACGGAATCGATGGCATCGCCAGCGTAGAAGCGATATGTGCCTGCTTGGGAGCCTGTTTGCTTTACTGGTTGGCAGGTCTGGATAGCCTCATCGGGGGACCGCTGTTGCTCGCCGCTTCTGTGGCAGGTTTCCTTTATTGGAACTTCCCACCCGCAAAGATTTTCATGGGCGACGCCGGAAGTGGGTTTCTCGGCGTCGTGTTGGGGGGGCTGTCGCTGCAGGCGGCGTGGGTGAGTGCACCCATGCTATGGGCCTGGTTGATTTTGCTTGGGGTATTCATCGTCGATGCAACATTTACGCTGTTTTGCCGTTTGTTTAGAGGGGAGAAAGTCCATGAAGCACATCGCAGTCATGCCTACCAATTCGCCTCCCGTCGCTACGGCAGGCATTTACCCGTAACGATCGCTGTCGGCATGATCAATCTTTTCTGGCTATTGCCAATAGCCTTATGCGTGACGCGTTTTGGTCTGGACGGAGTTTTTGGGGTCATTTTTGCTTATATGCCACTTATTTTCCTGGCAATAAAATTTCGCGCTGGAAATAAGGAAGATTCAGCGGTATAGAACTAAGCAGCAACCACTCTGTCATTAGGTTTAGAGTGGTTGCGACACGCCTTTGAGGCTTCAGGTGAGGGGGCGGCAGAGAGGAGCGACTTAGGTGTTTGAAGAGTTTATGGATAAAATCAGAGCGTATTTGGTAGGCCTCCCTCGGCGTCGAAAAAGGTTGATTCAGGTCGCTACAGACATCGTGCTGGTCTGGGCCGCCCTGTGGCTGGCGTTTATCGTGCGTCTGGGCCTGGATGATATGTACAATCCCTTGAGGGTTCATTTCTGGCTCTTTGCCTGTGCTCCAATAGTCGCAGTTCCCTTGTTCATACGTTTTGGCATGTACCGTGCCGTCATGCGCTATTTCGGTAATGATGCCCTCATTGCCATTATCAAGGCCGTCAGCCTTTCGTCGCTTATTCTGGCTGTCGTTGTCTATTGGTACAGCAATCACGAAGCAGTGGTGCCACGATCGATCATATTCAACTACTGGTGGCTGAGCCTCGTTATCATTGGGGGGCTACGGCTGGTTATGCGGCAATACTTCATGGGGGACTGGTTTACTGCCGCCCAGCACGTTCCTTTTGCCAGTCGCGACGATGGACTGACGAAGGTTGCAATCTACGGGGCCGGTGTCGCGGGAAATCAACTGGTCGCAGCACTGCGAATGGGGCGAGCCATGCGACCGGTGGCTTTTATCGACGACGATCCGGGTATCTCGGATCGCTCTATTTCGGGCCTTCAGGTTTATAAACCCAAGCATATTCAGCAGATGATCGACGTAACGGGAGCTCAGGAAATACTGCTTGCGCTGCCATCTTCAACGCGCGCGCGTCGTAGAGAAATACTCAACCTGCTGGAAGGTTTTCCGTTGCACATTCGCAGCGTGCCAAATTTTTCCGATCTGGCGAGTGGCCGGGTAAAGGTCGAAGACATTCAGGAAGTGGACATTGCGGACTTGCTGGGTCGTGATGCTGTCCCGGCCCAACCTGATTTGCTGGAGCGTTGTATCAAAGCGAAGACGGTAATGGTCACGGGGGCCGGGGGATCGATTGGTTCGGAACTGTGCCGACAGATCTTTGCTCTGGCACCAACAACACTTCTGCTGTTTGAACACAGTGAATTCAATTTATACAACATTCTTTCGGAACTGGAGCAGCGCAGCTCACGGGAGTCTGTTTCTGTCCGTTTGCTGCCGATACTGGGATCCATACGTCATCAGGACAAACTGCTGGATGTGATGAAGACTTGGAAAGTTGACACGGTCTATCACGCCGCAGCCTACAAGCATGTGCCGATGGTCGAGCACAACATTGCGGAAGGCGTATTGAACAATGTTATCGGGACGCTTAACACGGCTCAGGCCGCCGTGCAGGCGGGTGTCTCAAACTTCGTTCTGATATCCACTGACAAGGCTGTGCGCCCGACCAATGTCATGGGCAGTACCAAACGTCTTGCCGAACTGACGCTGCAGGCGCTTAGCCGTGAAATTGCACCGGTTTTGTTTGGCGACAGGGCAAACGTCTCGCGCGTCAACAAGACCCGCTTTACCATGGTCAGATTCGGCAACGTACTAGGCTCTTCGGGCTCAGTCATTCCGCTATTCCACAGCCAGATCAAATCCGGCGGGCCACTGACAGTCACCCACCCCAAAATCACTCGTTACTTCATGACCATTCCCGAGGCCGCTCAGTTGGTAATACAGGCTGGCTCGATGGGGCAGGGCGGTGACGTATTTGTTCTCGACATGGGCGAGCCGGTAAAAATCGTCGAACTTGCGGAGAAAATGATTCACCTGTCCGGACTGAGCATCCGATCGGAGCGCAATCCTCAGGGCGACATCTCCATCGAGTTCACCGGTTTGCGCCCGGGCGAAAAACTCTACGAGGAATTGCTCATCGGGGATAACGTCGCAGCGACATCGCATCCGATGATCATGTGCGCCAATGAGGATCACCTTTCTTGGGACGTTCTGAAAACCCGATTGAACGAACTGCTCAAAGCCGTCGAGGCCGACGACTACATCCGCGTCCGCCAGCTCCTGCGCGAAACCGTCTCCGGCTACACCCCCGACGGCGAGATCGTTGACTGGATCTACCAGCAACGTCGTCTCGAGCCGTGATTGTTTCACATCCTGTAACGCTCGCATTTTTGACTTCCCTCCATCATGACCTACGTTTGGAGAGCAGCTTGGGAAAAGCTGCTTTCTAAAACGATGATGGAGCGTCACTTATGCGTACCGGTTATTTCTACTCGCTGATTTTTGCTTTCCTCACCAGCGCCTCGATTGCTGCGATTGCTGCCCCTGTAGCGCCCACCGAGACAACAAAGGCGCCTTTGCTGATGGATGCGGCTGCGCCCTCGGCAAGCGCGAAGGTCGATCTCAACGGCGCTGATGCGGCGACGTTGCAAAAGGAGTTGGCGGGTGTGGGGGAGGCGAAGGCGCAGGCGATTGTTGCGTATCGCGATACTAATGGGCCGTTCGCGTCGGTGGATGAGTTGCTGGAAGTGAAGGGGATTGGCAAGGCGATTCTGGATCGCAATCGTGAAAAGCTGGAAGTGAACTAAGCTGACAGTTCAACGCCGAGAGGCCGGTCTTTGACCGGCCTTTTTATTGGGTGCTGATCGGGTGGATGCCTGAACGCTGAAAATTACGGGTATCATATTGCGCTTTGATTATGCCTATAATAATTTCGCCCGGGACTGATTCAGCAGTCGAATCGCAGCACACCGGTGCACGTCGAATTTTGAATTGATAAGGGGTAACCACGGTATGAACCAACGTCGAGTCGTCGTCACGGGCATGGGCCTGGTTTCACCCTTGGGCAGTGATGTTGAAATTGTCTGGCAGCGTTTGCTGGCCGGTCATTCCGGATTGCGCAATTTGCCCGATGCGGTTGTGGCTGATCTGCCGACGCGGGTCGGCGGGAGTGTGCCGACGGTGGAGGAGGATGCCGAGGCCGGGTTTGATCCGGATCGTGCGACGCCGCCCAAGGAACAGAAGAAGATGGATCGCTTCATCATGTTCGCCATGGAAGCGGCGCGGCAGGCGCTGGAGCAGGCCGGTTGGCATCCAGCGGACGCTGAAAGCCAAGAGCGCACTGCGACGATCATCGGCTCGGGAGTCGGCGGTTTCGGTGCGATTGCCGATGCGGTGCGTACCACCGACAGCCGTGGCCCTCGGCGTTTGTCGCCGTTCACCATTCCATCGTTTCTGGTCAATCTCGCGGCGGGTCATGTGTCGATCCAGCACGGCCTCAAAGGGCCGTTGGGCGCACCGGTTACCGCCTGTGCCGCCGGGGTTCAGGCGATCGGTGATGCGGCGCGGTTGATTCGTGCAGGGGAGGCGGACATCGCAGTATGTGGCGGTGCTGAAGCTTCGATCGATCGCGTCAGTCTCGCCGGTTTCGCGGCGGCGCGGGCGCTGTCCAGCGGCTACAACGACACCCCGGAAAAAGCTTCGCGTCCCTTCGACAGTGGGCGCGATGGTTTCGTGATGGGCGAGGGCGCCGGTCTATTGGTCATCGAGTCGCTGGAGCATGCGCTCGCACGCGGCGCGACGCCGTTGGCTGAACTGGTCGGTTACGGCACCACCGCCGATGCCTATCACCTGACCGCCGGGCCAGAAGACGGCAGCGGCGCACGCCGGGCGATGCAATTGGCACTGGCTCAGGGCGGTGTGAAGCCGGAGCAGGTGCAGCATCTCAACGCTCATGCGACGTCGACGCCGGTCGGTGACCTGGGCGAGTTGGCGGCGATCAAGGCGTTGTTTGGCACGCAGAACAAGATCGCCGTGACTTCGACCAAATCCGCTACCGGTCATTTGCTCGGTGCTGCCGGCGGGCTGGAGGCGATTTTCACGCTGCTGGCGATTCGTGATCAGCTAGTACCGCCGACGCTCAATTTCGAAAACCCCGATCCGGCGAGCGAAGGGGTGGACATCGTTCATGGCGAAGCGCGATCAATGGCGATTGAATATGCCTTGTCCAACGGCTTCGGTTTTGGCGGGGTCAATGCGAGCGTGTTGTTCAAGCGCTGGGAGGGTTAATCGCTCGATTGCTTGAGGTGCTCGCGGGTGACGTCGAGGATGCGCTGGGCGAAGTCGGCATCCGCGACGCTGCGTGACAGCAGAAGAGCGCCGGCCAGGGTGGCCATGATGACAATGCTGCGATCGCCGATGTTCTCGCCTTCGAGCGTGCCCTGAATTTGTTCGAGGCGAGCATTGAGGACTTCGTCGCTGGTGGGGCTTGGCTGGCCGCGCAGGCCCAGCTCGGAGGAAATGGTCAGCAGTGGGCAGCCTTCGTGGGGCGAGGTCTGATGCCACTCTGACAGGTAGGTGTCGATGAATACTTGCAGCGGGTTTTCCTGCGCGAAGATTTCTTCGCACAGGCCCGCGACTTGCTCGCCGGCCTCTTGCAGGGCTTTTTCGACCAGTTCTTCCTTGGATCTGAAGTGCGAGTAGAAGCCGCCATGGGTCAAGCCCAGGGCTTTCATCAAAGGCTGCAGGCCGGTGGCGCCGATACCGTCCTTGCGAAATCGGGCGGAAGCTTCCTTGATGATGCGTTGATGGGTCTGGGCTTTGTGATCTGGCGAGTAACGCATGTGGAGCTCTCCGCGACGATGCTGCCATCTTAACCACGGAAGATTAAATGGTGACTGTACTTCTAAAATCTAAACAGCCTGCGGGTAAGTCCGATCGTGCTGAAAAAACAAACCCCGCCATTGCGGCGGGGCTCGTATCAGCGGTCTTGTGCATCCTTGGCATCCGCTTCGGCATTGCGCTGTGCGACGCGCTTGCGTTCTTCATCGGTCAGTTCGACCTTGTTGGCGGTGTCGCGCAACATCATCAATCCGCCAACAATCGAGCCGATCGCAACGACCAGAATCAACCAGGCATACCAGGGCATAACGGCTCTCCTTAATGGCAGTTCGACGGGCGAGGACTTCGCCGTGCGATGCTGCATACCACCTTTGAGCGAAACGACTTCGCGGTGGTTCCATTCTAGGCCGCTTATGCCCGGTACACCTGAACCGTGTTACAGACCGGTCAACATGGCATCCGCCGGCGCATCGGCGCGCAGTTGCCCGGTGAGCATGAAGTAGCAGAACCCCACCGCCATGAAACCGAGGAAAATCAGCCCGATCAGTGTGTTGAACCACGCCATCGCCACCAGGCAAACCACCGCCAGCACCAGCGCGATCAGCGGAACCAGGGGATAGCACGGCGCGCGGAAAGTACGCTCCAGATTCGGTTCCGATTTACGCAGTTTGAACAGGCTGAGCATGCTCATGATGTACATCACGATCGCGCCGAACACGGCCATGGTGATCATCGCTGCGGTGAGTGTCATGCCGCCGAGGTTGATCAGGCCGTCGCTGTAGATCGCCGCAATGCCGATAAGGCCGCCAGCGATGATTGCGCGGTGCGGGGTCTGGAAGCGCGACAGTTTTGCCAATGAGGCAGGCAGGTAACCGGCGCGGGCGAGGGCGAAGAATTGTCGTGAGTAGCCGAGGATGATGCCGTGGAAACTGGCAACCAGGCCAAACAGGCCGATCCACACCAGCATGTGCAGCCAGCCGGAGTTGTCACCAACCACGGTTTTCATCGCCTGCGGCAGTGGGTCGTTGATGTTGGACAAGGTGCGCCAGTCGCCAACACCGCCCGCGAAGAACATCACGCCCATGGCCAGCAGCACCAGGGTCAGGATGCCGCTGATGTAGGCTTTCGGGATCGTGCGTTTCGGGTCCTTGGCTTCTTCGGCGGCCATGGCGGCGCCTTCGATGGCGAGGAAGAACCAGATCGCGAAGGGAATCGCCGCGAACATGCCGGCAATCGCCGACGCGCCGAAGACGTCGGAACCGGCCCAGCCATTCAGGGCAAAGTTGCTGAAGCTGAATGCCGGCGCGACCACGCCCATGAACACCAGCAACTCAGCCACCGCCAGCACGCAGACGATCAGCTCGAACGTCGCCGCCAGTTTCACGCCGAGGATGTTCAGGCCCATGAACACGATGTACGCGCCGACCGCCGCGTGTTTCGGGTCCAGTGCCGGAAATTGCACATTCAAGTAAGCGCCTATCGCCAAAGCAATCGCTGGCGGGGCGAAGACGAATTCGATCAGTGTGGCCAGTCCGGCGATCAATCCGCCTTTTTCGCCAAACGCGCGGCGGCTGTAGGCAAACGGCCCGCCGGCATGGGGAATCGCGGTGGTCAGTTCGGTAAAGCTGAAGATGAAGCAGGTGTACATGGTCGCGACCATGAATGAGGTCACCAGAAAACCCAGCGTACCGGCCACGCCCCAGCCGTAACTCCAGCCGAAATATTCCCCGGAAATCACCAGCCCCACGGCAATGCCCCACAGGTGCAACGTGCCCAGCGTGGGTTTGAGTTGTGTGTTCATGCGCTTGCTCCCGCAATGGTTGGAAAGCTCGGGAGAGGGCGTGTGCAGTGGGCGTGCCATTACGCTGAAACAAGTCGTAATGAGTCCAAAGCTGTCGCAGCGGGGATGTTCGCAGCTGGATGAGCGTTTTTTTTGCGCCAGTTAGGAGCAGCGGAGTCTGTTATGCCGCCTTCGCGAGCAGGCTCGCTCCCACAGGTTTCTGCGTCGTCCACTCAATTTGATTCCACCGCATAACCTGTGGGAGTCGGGCTTGCCCGCGATGAGGCCCGACCTGACGCTGCAAAAACCTGCTGTAACGCCGGCATAAACCCACTCTTTACGCTTTCTTTATGACCCACGCCGCGCCTCGCTCTCGTTCCTTTACAGCCTCCTTCCCGACAATCCCTCCACACACGGCAATACGCCGTTACACGGAGATTTTCCATGAGCGTTCTGGACGGGGTGTCACTGCTGTTGGCAGTGGGGCTGTTCATTTATCTGTTGGTTGCGCTGTTGCGCGCGGACCGGAACTAGGAGCGGCTATGCACAGTTATGACTATTGGCTGATCCTCGGGTTTTTTGCGCTGGTTCTGCTGCCGGCGCCGTTCCTTGGGCGCTTCTATTACAAGGTGATGGAGGGCCAGCGCACCTGGCTGACGCCGATTCTCGGCCCGGTCGAGCGCGGTTGCTATCGCCTTGCCGGGGTCGATGCGCAGGCGGAGCAGAGCTGGCAGAAGTACACGCTGGCGCTGCTGGCGTTCAACCTTGCCGGTTTCCTGCTGCTGTTTGCGATTCTGCTGTTCCAGGATCACCTGCCGCTGAATCCGCAAAATCTGCCGGGCCAGGAATGGACCCAAGCGTTCAATACCGCGGTCAGTTTCATGACCAACACCAACTGGCAGTCCTACAGTGGCGAAGCGACCCTCAGCTACCTGAGCCAGATGGTCGGTCTCACCGTGCAGAACTTCGTCAGCGCCGCCACCGGCCTGGCCGTGCTGGTCGCGCTGTGCCGTGGCATCGGCCGTAAGTCGGCGCAGACCCTCGGCAACTTCTGGGTCGACATGACCCGCGCCACCCTCTATGGCCTGCTGCCGCTATGCCTGCTGCTGGCGCTGTATCTGGTCTGGCAGGGCGTGCCGCAAACCTTCGCTCAGTATGTGAACGCGGTGACGCTGCAGGGCGTCGATCAGATGATCCCGCTTGGCCCGGCCGCCAGCCAGATTGCGATCAAGCAGCTGGGCACCAACGGTGGCGGTTTCTTCGGGGTCAACTCGGCGCATCCGTTCGAGAACCCGACCGCGTGGAGCAACCTGTTCGAAGTCGCTTCGATCATCCTGATCCCGGTGGCGCTGGTGTTCACCTTCGGCCATTACGTCAAGGACCTGCGTCAGAGCCGCGCGATCATCGCCTGCATGCTGGCGCTATTCCTGATCGGCGGTGCGACATCGTTGTGGGCTGAGTATCAGCCGAATCCGACCCTGAACAACGCCGCTGTCGAGCAGACTGCGCCGCTGGAAGGCAAGGAAGCGCGCTTCGGTACCACCGCGACGGTGCTGTGGTCGGTGACGACCACGGCGGCTTCGAACGGCTCGGTCAACGGCATGCACGATAGCCTCAACCCGCTGAGCGGCATGGTCGCGCTGGTCAACATGATGGTCGGCGAAGTGATCTTCGGCGGTGTCGGCGCCGGGCTCTACGGCATGTTGCTCAACGTGCTGATCGCGGTGTTCCTCGCCGGTCTGATGATCGGTCGTACGCCGGAATACCTCGGCAAGAAACTCCAGGCCCGCGAAGTGCAATTGCTGGTGGTGACGCTGCTGGTGATGCCCGTCGGCGTGCTGGTGCTCGGCGCCATTGCCGCCACGGTTCCCAGCGCTGCGGCAACCATCAGCAACCCCGGCGCGCACGGTTTCAGTCAGTTGCTCTACGCCTACACCTCGGCCAGCGCCAACAACGGTTCGGCATTCGGTGGCCTGGGCGCGAACACGCCGTTCCACAACCTGATGCTCGGCCTGGGCATGTTGATCGGCCGTTTCGGCTACATCCTGCCTGTGCTGGCACTGGCCGGTAGCCTGGCGATGAAGAAAAGCGCACCGGTTGGCCAGAACAGCTTTCCGACTCACGGCCCGCTGTTCGTGACCCTGTTGACCGTGACCATTTTGCTGGTGGGCGGCCTGACGTTCCTGCCGACGCTGGCGCTCGGTCCTGTCGCCGAACATTTAAGTATGGGCTTCTAAGGAATCCATCATGAATATGCCTGCAATCAAACCCGCCGCCGTCAAAGCGCCGGAACAAGCCAAAACCGCGATCTCGGCCCTGTGGCGTCCGGCGCTGGTGCAAGCCTTCGTCAAGCTCGACCCACGGCAATTGGCGCGTTCGCCAGTGATGCTGGTGGTCGAACTGACGGCGATTTTCACCACCGTGCTGTGCTTCCTTCCGGATGCCGACGTGCCGACCTTCGTCGCCGCGCAAATCGCCCTGTGGCTGTGGTTCACCGTGCTGTTCGCCAACTTCGCCGAAGCCTTGGCTGAAGGTCGTGGCAAGGCTCGCGCCGACAGCCTCAAGGCCGGCAGCGAAGGCCTCAGCGCCCGTTGCCGCCAAGCCGATGGCAGCTTCAAGATCGTGCCGGCTGCCAATCTGCGCAAGGGCGACGTGGTGCGAGTCGAAGCCGGGGAAATGATCCCCGGTGACGGCGAAGTCATCGAAGGCATCGCGGCGGTCAACGAAGCGGCGATCACTGGCGAATCGGCGCCGGTGATCCGCGAGTCCGGCGGCGACCGCTCGGCCGTCACCGGCAACACGCGGCTGGTGTCCGACTGGCTGCTGGTGAAGATCACCACCAACCCTGGTGAATCGACCCTCGACCGCATGATCGCCCTGGTCGAAGGCGCCAAGCGTCAGAAGACCCCGAACGAAGTCGCGCTGGATATTCTGCTGATCGGCCTGACCCTGATCTTTCTGCTGGTGGTCGTCACCCTGCAACCGTTCGCGCATTTCGCCAACGGCAGCCTGCCGCTGGTGTTCCTCGTGGCGTTATTGGTCACGCTGATTCCGACCACCATTGGCGGTCTGCTGTCGGCCATCGGTATCGCCGGGATGGATCGGCTGGTGCGCCTCAACGTCATCGCCAAATCCGGCCGGGCGGTGGAAGCGGCGGGTGACGTGCACGTGCTGTTGCTCGACAAGACCGGCACCATCACCTTCGGCAACCGTCGTTGCAGCGCGGTGTATGCCGCGCCGGGTGTGACCGGCCGTGAGCTGGCCGAAGGCGCGCTGTTTGCCTCGCTGGCCGACGAAACCGCTGAAGGCAAGTCGATCGTCGAGTTCCTCCGTGGCCTGCATCCACAACCGGAGCCGGCCCCGGAAACCCTGATCGCCGTGCCGTTCAGCGCGGAAACCCGTTTGTCCGGCGTCGATTATCAGGGCCGCGTGTATCGCAAAGGCGCGGTGGATTCGCTGCTGGCGTTTCTCGGTCAACAGCGTAGCGATCTGGCCCCGGCGCTGGCGCGGGAAATCGACAAGATCGCCCAGAGTGGTGGCACGCCGTTGCTGGTCTGCGCTGACGGCAAATTGCTTGGCGCGATCCATCTCAAGGACGTGGTCAAACCAGGCATCCGCGAGCGTTTTGCCGAGTTGCGCAAACTGGGGATCCGCACGGTGATGGTCACCGGCGACAACCCGCTGACCGCTGCTGCGATCGCCGCTGAAGCAGGCGTTGATGATGTGCTCGCCGAAGCCACGCCGGAGAAAAAACTCGCGCGGATTCGTCACGAGCAGAACGACGGTCGCCTGGTCGCCATGTGCGGCGACGGCGCCAACGACGCCCCGGCGCTGGCTCAGGCCGACGTCGGCATGGCGATGAACGATGGCACGCAAGCGGCACGCGAAGCGGCGAACATGGTCGATCTCGACAGCGACCCGACCAAGCTGCTCGACGTGGTGCAGATCGGCAAGGAGTTGCTGGTGACCCGTGGCGCGCTGACGACCTTTTCCATCGCCAACGACATCGCCAAATACTTCGCGATTCTGCCGGCGCTGTTCGCCTCGATTTACCCGCAGTTGGGCGTGCTGAACATCATGCATCTGAGCAGTCCGCAGAGCGCGATACTCTCGGCCATCGTCTTCAACGCGCTGATCATCGTTGTGCTGATTCCACTGGCATTGCGCGGCGTGCGGGTGCAGGCAGCGAGTGCGGCGGCGTTGCTGCGGCGCAATCTGCTGATCTATGGCGTCGGCGGGATTGTCGTGCCGTTCGTGGGGATCAAGGTGATCGACATGCTGCTTACGGCGTTGCATCTGGTGTGAGGCTGAAAAGAGCCCCTCACCCTAGCCCTCTCCCGGGGGGAGAGGGGACTGACCGAGGTGTTTGTGCGAGGTTCGCCGACCTGAAATTCCGAGCCGAACTCAGGTCTTGAACAGCATGAAGATCGGCTCCCTTTCTCCCTCGCCCCCTTGGGGGAGAGGGCTGGGGTGAGGGGGAAAAGATCTCCCTGACACCCGGCAAAAGTTTGTCCAACGAATTCGAGGATCTTGAAATGTCCACAATGATACGCCCGGCCCTGACCCTGTTGGCGCTGATGACCCTGATCACCGGCGTCGCCTATCCACTCGCGGTTACCGGCATCGCCCAAGTCGCTTTCCCGGCTCAGGCCAATGGCAGCCTGATCCACGACGCTGACGGCAAAGTCCGAGGCTCGGCGCTGATTGCTCAGGATTTCAGCGGCGACAACTGGTTCCACCCACGGCCGTCCGCCGGGGCTTTTGCCACCGTCGCCAGCGGCGCCAGCAACCTCGCGCCGAGCAATCCGGCCCTCGCGACCCGCGTAATCGAAGACGCGCAAAAACAACAAGTCGCTGGGCAGGGGCCGGTGCCATTGGCCTTGCTGACCACCTCCGCCAGCGGCCTCGATCCGCACTTGCCACCGGCGGCAATTGCCTATCAACTGGCGCGTGTCGCGGCGGCGCGCAACCTGCCGGTGTCGACCTTGCAGCAATTGCTCGATAAGCACATCGAACAGCCACTGGTAGGACCGCCGGTGGTGAATGTGCTGGAGCTGAATCTGGCACTGCAAAACCTGTAATTCAGTTGATACCGATCGTTCCCACGCTCTGCGTGGGAATGCATCAATAGACGCTCTGCGTCTGCTTTTATGGGACGCAGAGCGTCCCGGGCTGCATTCCTACGCAGAGCGTGGGAACGATCATCAGGAAGAGAGACATCAAGCATGAGTGACTCCGGCCGCGCCGACGCATTGTTAGCAGACCTGCCCCGCGATGGCCGTGGCCGGCTCAAGGTTTTCCTCGGTGCCGCCCCCGGGGTCGGCAAGACCTACGCCATGCTTCAGGCCGCCCACACGCAGCTGCGCCAGGGCGTAAAAGTCCTGGCCGGCGTGGTCGAAACCCATGGCCGCGCCGAAACCGAAGCCTTGCTCGGTGGCCTGCCGCAGCAACCACTGGTGCGCAGCGAATACCGTGGCGTGCTGCTTGAGGAAATGGACCTCGACGGCATTCTCGCGGCCAAGCCGAAGCTTGTGCTGGTGGATGAACTGGCCCACAGCAACGCCCCCGGCAGTCGTCACGCCAAGCGCTGGCAAGACATTCAGGAACTGCTCGCCGCCGGCATCGACGTATTCACCACGGTCAACGTCCAGCACCTGGAAAGCCTCAACGATCAGGTGCGCGGCATCACTGGCGTGCAAGTGCGCGAAACCCTGCCGGACTGGGTCCTGCAGGAAGCTTTCGAGCTGCTGCTGATCGACCTGCCGCCGCGCGAATTGCTCGAGCGTCTGCGCGAAGGCAAGGTCTACGTGCCGGAACAGGCCCGCGCTGCGATCGATGCTTTTTTCACCCAGACCAATCTCACCGCACTGCGTGAACTGGCAATGCAGACCGCTGCCGCGCAGGTCGACAACGATCTGGCCCAGGGCTATCGCCAACTCGGCCAGGCCGCGCCGGCGGTGCGCGGGCGTTTGTTGGTCGGCATCGATGGCGATGCGCAGGCCGAGCGGCTGGTGCGTCACGCCAGCCGCGTCGCCCAGCGCCGGCATCTGCCGTGGAGTCTGGTACATGTCGACAACGGCAGTGCCCGTGACGAGCAATCGCGGTTGCGCCTGCAAAGCGCCCAGCAACTGGCCGAACGCCTCGGTGGCGAAGTGGTGCTGTTGCGGGCCGGCGAAGTGGCGAAAACCCTGATTCAACACGCCGCCGAACGCCGTGCCAGTCTGTTGCTGGTCGGCCAGTCGCGGCCACGGTTGCGCCGTCGACTGTTCGGCGGTGGTCTGGCGGCGCGCCTGCTGCGTCAGGCTCACGGTCTGGAAATAAACGTGCTCGACAGTGATCACGAGCAGCACCAACCGCGCCCGCGCAATTCAGTTACGCTGGTGTGGTTCGACTACGCGCTGGCGCTGGTCGCGACGTTGTTGGCCACGGCCCTGGCCTGGGCGGTGTCGAGTGTGTTGCCGCTGCCGAACATCTCGCTGGTGTTTCTCGCGGCGGTGTTGCTGGTGGCGGTGCGCAGTAGCCTCGGCCCGGCGCTGGCCTGTGCGGCGCTGTCGTTTCTCACCTACGATTTTCTGTTTATCCCGCCGAATTTCTCGTTCAGCATTCAGCGCGAAGAAGACGTGCTGACGCTGCTGTTCTTCCTGTTGATGGCGGCCCTAACCGGCAACCTAGCGGCGCGTCAGCGGCGGCAATTGCAGGCTTTGCGCGATACCCAGGAAGAAACCAGCGAACTGCTCGACCTGTCGCGCAAGCTCACCGCCGCGACCGACCGCCAGGCCGTGATCAGCGCCGCCGCGCAACACCTCGAAGGCTGGAGCGACGTGCAATTGTGCTTGCTCAACCGCGACGGGCAGGGCGGCTGGAAAGTCGAAACCGGCGGGCCACTGCAATTTACCGAGGCCGAACGCGCCGCCGCCGATTGGGCCTGGCAACACGATCAACCGGCGGGCAAGGGCACCGGTACCTTGCCGCTGGGGCGTTGGTGGTGGTGGCCGTTGTCGGTCGAGGACGGGCCGCTGGCGTTGCTTGGTGTTTGCGCCAAGGAAGGCCAGAGCTTGAGCGGTCAGCGCCGACGTTTGCTCACTGCGCTGAGCCAGCCGTTGGCGCAAGCCTTGGCTCGTGCGCAGTTGGCCGATGACCTCGAAGCGGCGCGTCTGCACGGCGAAACCGAACAGTTGCGCAGCGCCTTGCTGGCCTCGGTGTCCCACGATTTGCGCACGCCGCTGACGGCCATGCGCGGCAGCATCGACAGCCTGTTGGCCCTCGGCGAAGCGATCCCGCTGGAGGATCGCCGCGAGCTGCTCGAAGGCACCCGCGATGAGGCCGAACGCCTCGACCGCTACATTCAGAACCTGCTCGACATGACCCGCCTCGGCCACGGCGCCTTGAAGCTGGCGCGGGACTGGGTTTCGCCAGCCGATATCGTCGGCAGTTCGCTCAATCGCCTGCGCGCCGTGCTGGCGCCGCTGCAGGTCAGCACCGAAGTGCCGGCCGAGTTGCCGTTGCTCTATGTGCACGCGGCGCTGATCGAGCAGGCGCTGGTTAACGTGCTGGAGAACGCCGCGCGATTTTCGCCCAGCCATGGTCGCCTGCAACTGCGCGCCGGTGCCGATGAGCAGGAGATTTTCTTTTCGGTCAGCGATGAAGGCCCGGGGATCCCTGAAGAGGACCGAGCGAAGATTTTCGACATGTTCTACACCGCCGCGCGCGGTGATCGCGGCGGGCAGGGCACGGGGTTGGGGCTGGCGATCTGTCAGGGCATGGTCGGCGCCCACGGCGGGCGTATCTCCGTGGCTGACGGCATCGACGGGCGTGGCACCTGCATCACCTTGCATCTGCCGTTGCAGGCGCAACCGGGGATGGACGGTGAAGCTTGAAGTCGACTGCGCTACTCTCTTGCCAATCTATTGTGTTGATGTGAATTCATGAGCCAGACCGCGACCATTTTGATCATCGACGACGAACCGCAGATCCGCAAATTCCTGCGCATCAGCCTCGCTTCACAAGGCTACAAAGTGCTCGAAGCCGGCACCGGCGCTGAAGGCCTGGCGCAAGCTGCGCTGAGCAAACCGGACCTGGTGGTGCTTGATCTCGGCCTGCCGGACATGGACGGTCAGCAGGTCCTGCGCGAACTGCGCGAGTGGGCGACCACGCCAGTGCTGGTGCTGTCGGTGCGCGCCAGTGAAGGGCAGAAGGTCGAAGCGCTGGATGGCGGCGCGAACGACTACGTGACCAAACCGTTCGGGATCCAGGAATTCCTCGCCCGGGTTCGCGCGTTGTTGCGCCAGGCACCGGCGGGGGAGGCGCAGCCGGCGGCGCTGAGTTTCGGCCCGTTGACCGTGGATCTGGCCTATCGGCGCGTGCTGCTCGATGGCGCCGAAGTCGCCCTGACCCGCAAGGAATATGCGGTGCTGGCGCAACTGGCGCGGCATCCGGGGCGGGTGATCACCCAGCAGCAATTGCTCAAGGATATCTGGGGGCCGACGCACACCGAGGACAGTCATTACCTGCGCATCGTGGTCGGGCATCTGCGGCAGAAACTGGCGGATGACCCGACCCGGCCACGGTTTATCGTGACTGAGGCGGGGGTGGGGTATCGGTTGTTGAGTTAAGCTGGCTGAGCTGACGCTTTCGCGAGCAGGCTCGCTCCCACAGGGGAATGCATTTCAAATGTGGGAGCGAGCCTGCTCGCGAAGAGGCCATCAAATACTCCGAAAAATCCGCATCAGATCAACCCTGCTCCTGCTCATACCGATCCAGCGTATCACTGGCAATTTCCCGCCCCAGAGCGATCAACTCCGGCGCCTTGTAGAACTCGAAAAACCGGCACACCCGCTTCGGCACGTTGATCAGGATATCCGGCGGATACCCGGCGATCTTGTACTGCGCCAGTGAGGTCTGCATCACCTCGAAACTCTGGTTGATCAGATCCAGCAACGACGCTGGCCCGACGTTATCGATGATGAACGAACCTGTAGCGGATTTCGGTGCGCCTTCGCGTTCCGGGGCGGCGGCCGGTTGCTGGCTTTCCGGTTCGACGCCTTCGAGCCACGGATTGATCTCCGCTGCCTCGGCGCGCAGGGCTTCCTGTTCCAGCTTCAACAATTGCTCGGCCTGTTTACGCCGGAACGGCAACTTCGAACCCATGGATTTGATCAGGCTGTCGAAGCGCGAACGGAACGCCGCCGGTCGCTCGATCACCGGCAACTTGTACTGGCGCTGATTGGTGGCGTTGAGGTTGACCGCGATGATCAGGTCGCAATGGCTCGATACCACCGGAACGATCGGCAACGGATTGAGAATGCCGCCGTCGACCAGCATGCGGTTGCCCTGCATCACCGGGGTAAACAGGCTGGGAATCGCCGCCGAGGCGCGCATGGCCTGATGCAGGCAGCCTTCCTGAAACCAGATTTCCTGCTGGTTGGTCAGATCGGCGGCGACGGCGGTGTAGGGGATGCGCAGGTCTTCGATGTTGATCTCGCCGACGATCTTGCGGATCTGCCCGAAGACCTTTTCGCCGCGAATCGCGCCGAGACGGAAACTCACATCGACCAGGCGCAGCACGTCGAGGTAATCAAGGCTTTCGATCCAGCGCCGGTACTCATCCAGTTTGCCGGCGGCATAGATCCCGCCGACCACCGCGCCCATCGAACAACCGGCAATGCAGGCGATGTCGTAGCCGCGTTTTTCAATTTCTTCGATAACGCCGATATGGGCATAGCCCCGGGCGCCACCTGAGCCCAGCACCAGTGCGACACGCTTTTTCATCAAACTTCCTCCCGACAAGCCTGCACAATGCACGCATCGGCCAAGCGGCTCAATCGCCAAGGTCGTTGCGCGAAGCGGTGACGTCGTTTTTCGTTCGCGGCGCACGCTTGCGCGCTATGCTCTGCGCCACGTGGTTTGACCGGTCAGCGAGGCACTTTTTCGCCGCTTGACCGTCTTACCTGCACGACTGTTGACCTACCTTGAGGTGTGAGTGATGAAAGCCTGGATCTGTGTACCGTTGATGGCTCTGGTTCTGGCCGGTTGCGCCGGCAAAACCGCGTACCGCGACAGCTGCGGCAGCCAACTCGACGCGGCCTGGCACGAACTGGACCTGGCCAAGGCTGAAGGCTTCGCCGGCACCGTCAGCTATTCCAAAGCGCTGTCGCTGCTGACCGCCGCCAAGACCCAGCAACAATTCGAAGGCTTTGAAGGCTGCAGCAAGAAAGCCGAAAAAGCCCGCTTCTACATCCGCGAATCCCGCGCAGGACGTTAAAAAAGCAGCTGCAAGTTTCAAGCTGCAAGCGGCAAGCTCAAAGCGACCCCATTCAGCTTGAAGCTTGTAGCTAGAAGCTTGCAGCTGTCTACGGAGTA
This sequence comes from Pseudomonas sp. Sample_23, assembly GCF_004307595.1. Taxonomy (NCBI): domain Bacteria; kingdom Pseudomonadati; phylum Pseudomonadota; class Gammaproteobacteria; order Pseudomonadales; family Pseudomonadaceae; genus Pseudomonas; species Pseudomonas sp. Sample_23. The sequence continues at coordinate 12,406 of NZ_RCNX01000039.1, read as the reverse complement.
GACCCCCATGATCGATCGCTTGGTGGCTCATGTTTTGAGCCTGGATGTGCGGCTGCTGGCATGTCAGGCGCGCTTGACTGCGCGCACTGATCCCGAGGCGCTGCATGATTTGCGCACTACGGTGCGGCGCTTGCGCAGTCTGTTGCGGCCGTTGCGCGGCTTGCCGGGAGTCGAGCAACTGGAGGCGGCGGCTTCGGCAGTGGGTGATCTGACCACGCCGTGGCGTGATCGCGAAGTGTTGGCGGCGTATCTGCTCGAGCATGAACAACCCGAGGCTGCGCAGCGGCGTCTGGCGCAAATGGCCGAGGCGTATCCGGCGCTGGCGGCGAGTGCGGAACTGGCTTCGCTGCTGATGATTCTCGACGCCTTTCCACGATTCTTGCGCGCGTCGCAGCGTCAGGGTCTGCTCAAGGATCTGGATAAACGCATTGAAAAACGCTTGGGCAAACAATGGCAGAAGCTCGATGCGGCGCTGCACGATCCCGCCCATGACCGCCATCGTCTTCGCCTGCTGATCAAGCGCGTGCGCTATGGCATCGAAGCCTATCCCGAGTTGGATCGCTTGCCGAAACCGGCTTACAAGCGCCTGAAATCGGCGCAAGGCGCACTGGGCGACTGGCACGATTGCTGGCAATGGCTGGCCCGCGCCGAACAGGAAGCCGATCTGCAACCGTGCGTGGCCACCTGGCAGGCGGGGTTGATCAAGGCAGAGCTGAAGGCCGATCAAGTGCTGGAAAAGCTCAGCGCGACGTGTTTCAAACACTCCTGAAGATGGCTCTGTTCCCCTGTGGGAGCGAGCCTGCTCGCGAAGGGGCCGTGTCAGTCGCAATCGTTGTCGACTGATCGACCGCTTTCGCGAGCAGGCTCGCTCCCACAAGGTGATTTGTCGCTTGAAGGAATCGGGCCAAGGCCTATCTGTCAGCCCATTTGACCGGAATAGACGCTGCGCCGCCGCCCGGGGCTGGGTAAGATCCGCGCATTCCTTTCTCGTTTTCCGAGGTTGCCATGCGCTTTTGCGATCTGCTCGATGCTGTCCGCCAACAACCTGAAGTGACAATCCCCGCCGAATGGGGGCAGGGCCGCGCCAGTTTTGGCGGGCTGGTGGCCGCGCTGCAATTTGAAGCCATGCGCGCCAGGGTGCCGACGGAGCGCCCCGTGCGTTCGCTGGCGATTACCTTTGTCGGCCCGGTCGAGCCGGAGGTGCCGGTGAGTTTCGAAGTCGATGTGCTGCGTGAAGGCAAAGCGGTCAGCCAGGTGTTGGGCCGCGCCATGCAGAATGGTCAGGTGGTGACGATCATTCAGGGCAGCTTCGGTGCCTCGCGGCCTTCGGAAGTCGCCGTCGAAGCCTACCCGGCGCCAACGATGAAGCACTGGGACGAATGCCAGGAGCTGCCCTACATCAAAGGCGTGACCCCGGAATTCATGCGCCATCTGGCGATGCGCTGGAGCGTCGGCGGTATTCCGTTCTCCGGCACGGCCTCGCGCTTGATGGGCGGCTGGGTGCGGTTGCGTGGGGATGTCAAAGAGGAGCCGGTCAACGAGGCGCATCTGCTGGCGCTGGTGGATGCCTGGCCGCCGGCGCTGTTGCCGTATCTGAAGAAACCGGCACCGGGTAGCACGCTGACCTGGACCATCGAATTCGTGCAGCCGTTACACGACTTGAGCACGCTGGATTGGTGCCAATACTTGGCCGACATCGAGTACGCAGCCGACGGCTACGGCCATGTCGCGGCGAAGTTGTGGAGTGCGAAAGGGGAGTTGATTGCCATGAGTCGGCAGACCGTGACGATCTTCGCCTGACTCAATGCCGACGGTGGCGCTCACGCCAGGCGCGCCACCAGCCACCGCTGAGAAAGAACCGTGGGAACGTCAGAAACTGCTCGACCAGCAAACGTGACACGGCATCTTTGCGATCACTGAACGGCTCGGAGGCTTGCGCCTCCAGGCCGTGACCGTGGCGCTGCAGACCCAGCGCCGCGATGATACCGATCACGCCGATGGCGACGCTGGCCAGGCTCAGGCTGAACACCCCCGACACTATCAGCAGAAACGCCACGATGAACAGCGGCACGGCAATCAGGTGCAGGACCAGATTGGTCGGATGCTGATGGTTGCCCGGGTAGGCGCGCCATTGCCACGCGGGAAGGTTGGGGTGACGTTTGCCCATGTTTGCTACTCCTCGATCCATGTTGAACACATGCTTGAAGAATAGGCCCGGGCGAGGAGGGCGGCGAATCAAGGTTGGCTATTGAAGTGATAGCCGTCATCGCAGGATTCGATGTAGATGCCTCTGACGCCTTCGCGAGCAGGCTCGCTCCCACATTGATTCAATGGTGCATGTGGGAGCGAGCCTGCTCGCGAAAGCGGACTCACAATTTCAACTGACCTATCGCCTTGTTCAACTCCCCGGCCAATGTAGCCAGCTCATTACTGGTCGTCGCCGAATCCACCGTCTGCTGCACGGTATTTTCAGTCACGTCACGAATACTCACCACCGCCCGGTTCATCTCCTCGGCGACCTGACTCTGCTGTTCCGCCGCCACGGCAATCTGCGTGTTGCTTTCGCGCATCTGCGCCACCGCTCCGGTGATTTCCGCCAGCGCCGCGCCAGCCTCCTGCGCCTGCTGCACGCAGTCGTCGGCCTTGTAAGAACTCTCCTGCATGAAATCCACCGCATCGCGGGTGCCGGCCTGCAACGCGGCGATCATGCTGGTGATCTCGTCGGTGGACGCCTGCACGCGCTTTGCGAGGTTGCGCACTTCATCGGCGACCACGGCAAAGCCGCGCCCCATCTCCCCGGCGCGGGCCGCTTCGATCGCCGCATTCAGCGCGAGCAGATTGGTCTGTTCGGCAATGCTGTGAATCACACTGACCACGCCGTTGATCTTCTGACTGTCCTCGGCCAGGCGTTGAATCATTTCTGCCGTCTGCTGCACGCCGCTGGACAAACCGGCAATCGACTGCTGCACCCGCGCCACCACCTGCTGACCGCTGCCAGCGAGACCATCGGCGGCTTTCGACAGATCGCGGGTGGCGCCGGCGTGTTGCGCGATGTGATAAACGGTGGCGGTCATTTCGTTGATCGCAGTGGCGGCCTGATCGGTTTCGCTTTGCTGGCCAAGCATGCCGTGGCGCACATCATTCATGCTCGAGGCCAGCCGCGCAGCGCCGTCATCCAGTTGTCGAGCGGTGCTGGCAACGGTGGTTACGACGCGTTGATAACCGGCCTGCATGGCGTTGAAGGCATTGGCCATCTGCCCGACTTCGTCCTTGCCCACCAGCGGAACACGAGCAGAAAGATCGCCGGTTTTTTCAACGTGCAGCATCACGTCTTTCAACGTGTTGAGCTGGCTGAGCAGAAAGCGGATCAGCAGTTGCGAAGCGCCGAGCATCGCCAGCATCAGGACGAAGACCGCCAATGCATAGTTGGCGAAACGCTCGCTAAACACCTGGCTCAGGCTCGGGGCATAGGCGATGACCGCCACTTGCTCACCGTCGGCACGGCTGAACACTTCGGCGCCCAGCAACGGGTCGTCACCGAACAGTGGCATTTCATTGATGGCATTCCAGCCGTTGCTGCCGCTGATTTCCAGCAGCGGTTGATCATTGAGACGCGGCGCTTCACCGCGCTTGAAGGTCAGCACCTGAGCGGACTTGGGCAACGATTGCCCGGTCGGCCAGGCCTTGAGCAACTGCGCCTGCGCCTGCGCGGACTCCTGCGCGGCATGGCTGCGGGCCTGTTGTTCGAGATGCACGGCGTACAAAACCAACAGCAGGGTGGTGACAAAGGCGACCGCGTTGACCGCCCAGAATTTATATTTCAGCGAGATGTTGCTAAGCCAGGCACCCATGGAGGTCTTCTCTGATAGCGGAAACAGTTTTGGCAAGGTGCCATTATTGTGCCGCTATGCAGATTCGGGAGTTTTGATATGAATCAACAGATGCCGAGATCTATTGTGGGAGCGAGCCTGCTAGCGAAAGCGCTGCGTCATTCAGCCCATTTGTAGCCGATCCACAGCCTTCGCGAGCAGGCTCGCTCCCGCGGGGGACGTGTGCAGTCAGGGGAGAATGGGGAGTTTAAAAAACGCCCGGGCACACGCGGTGGTATGCGCGGCCAGCGCTTCCTCGGTCTCGCCGCGATGCAACGCCACTTCGCGCAGCACTTCGCTCAGATACGCCGGTTCATTGCGGCCGTTTTTCGGCTTCGGCCGCAATGTGCGCGGCAGCAGATACGGCGCGTCGCTTTCCAGCATCAGCCGTCCCGCTTTGATCTCTTTGACCAGCGGATGCAGATGCGTGCCCCGGCGTTCGTCGCAGATCCAGCCGGTGATGCCGATGTGCAGATCCAGATCGAGGTAGCTGAACAAGGCCTTTTGCTCGCCAGTGAAGCAGTGCACCACCGCCGCCGGCAGTTGATCGCGGAAGTCCTTGAGGATCTCCAGCAGCCGCTGGCTGGCATCGCGCTCGTGCAGGAACACCGGCAATTGCAGTTCGACGGCCAGCGCCAGGTGTTCTTCGAGAACCTTTTCCTGTTGCGGGCGCGGGGAGAAGTCGCGGTTGAAATCCAGCCCGCATTCGCCCACCGCGACGACGCTGGATTCGTTCAACAGACTGCGCAGGCGACGAGCACTGTCAGCGTTCCAGTCGCTGGCCGAATGGGGGTGAATACCGGCGGTGGCGAACAGCCGTTGGCCGCTTTCATCCAGTTGCTGGCACAGTTCCAGCGCCTGCTCGCTACCCTCGACGCTGGTACCGGTCAGCACCAGTTGGCAGACGCCGGCGGCGAAGGCGCGGTCGAGCACGGCCTGGTGTTTGTCGGCGAAACTGGGGTTGGTCAGGTTGACGCCGATATCGATGAGTTGCATGGTGCTACCTCGGGCCGAAGGCCGGAAAGCATATCAGAGCTGTAGATTTATAAGAAAAGCCAAGAACTACAACGACTTATGGCTGTCTGTTGAGGCCGCGAAGGACTCCGGGGTGGCGACGATGCCATCACTGTGCCAGTCTCTCGCACTTTACCAGCGCTCAAAGCGCTCTGTTTTCGTCGGTGATGTCGTCTTTTTTGCGACGAATCGCCCCGTATTCTTTTCGGAGAGTGGATGCATCGTCCCTCGGTTCTGCTGCTGTTGTGTGCTGCGTTGCTGCTGCCGATGACGGCGGTCGCGCGCCTGCCCGGGCCGCTGCAAGCCGTGCCGGCGAGCAAGGTTCGCGACCTCTCGGACATTCGCAGCAGCCGCGTGTTGCGGGTGTTGGTCAATCAGAGCCGCAACAGCTCCGGCGAGGTCCAGGGCCAGGCCATCGGTGTCGAGTACCACCGACTGCGCGCGTTCGAGCAATACCTCAATGGCCATGCTCGTGACGGCCAGGAAGTCACCCTCAAGATCATTCCCAAAGCCAAGGATCAATTGCTCGGCGCCTTGCAGCGCGGCGAAGGCGATATGGTCGCGCCCGGTGAATTGCTCGACCTGCCTTCTGGCTACGCGGTCGCCAGCAGTGAACCGATTGCCAGCAACGTGCCGCTGGTGCTGGTCGGCATCAAGGGCCAGCGCCGTTACACCAAGGTCGAGCAACTGTCCGGCAAAACCCTGGCGCTGCCCACCGGTAGTGCGGCGGGGGAGGTGGTCAGTCAGCTCAACCAGAAACTGGCGCTGCACAAACTCGCGCCGATCAACATCGAATGGGTCGATCCGACGCTGGCGGTCGAAGATGTGCTGGAGATGGTTCAAGGCGGGATTTTCCACCTGACCATCGTCGAGCAACCGATTGCCGAGCGTTGGGGCAAGATCCTGCCGAAGCTGCGCCTCGATCGGCAACTGAGCCTCGGCGAGCCGGGCGAGGAGCATTGGTTCGTGCGTCGCGATGCATCGATGTTGCGCGCGAGCATCGATCGCTTCCTCACCGATTACAAGAAACCGTCGGACGAAGACGCGGCCTTTCTGCGCATCTATCGACGCCTGTATCAAGTACACAATCCGCTGGCCAAGGCCGATCGCCAGCGTCTGGAAAAACTCCGTCCGACCCTGCAAAAGCACGCCGATGCGCAGAACATGGACTGGCTTAACCTGGCGGCGCTGGCGTTCAAGGAGTCGCGTCTGCAGCCCAACGCTCGCAGCGGCAGCGGTCCGACCGGGCTGATGCAGATCACCCCGTCCGCCGCGCAGCGGGTCGGCGTGAGCAATATCCAGAATCTCGATGCGAATGTGCAGGCCGGCGCCAAGTACCTGGCGATGATCCGCCGCAAGTTCTTCAGCAGCCCGAAACTCAACGAGCGTGAGCGCATGGCCTTCACCCTCGCCGCGTACAACATCGGCCCCGAGCGCGTGCAGGGCATGCGCGCGGAAGCCCGCCGCCGCGGCCTCAATCCCAACCAGTGGTTCTTCCAGGTCGAGCGCATCGCCATGGAGCAGGTGGGGATGGGCGCCGTCAGCTATGTTAATAGCGTGAACAAGTATTACCTGGCATTCGACCGGGAGCGTGAGTCGCTCGAGCCCCGGCAGCAGAAAGTGGTCACACGGAAATAATCTAACAATTCGATTGTTATGGCGAAATTTTTGCGCTTTAAACATGAAATAAACTGATTAATATAGCGACCAACCCAAACACACAAACACTTCTGCACAACAAGGAATGCACCATGAGCTCTCTGATCAACAAGGTTCTGTTCACCCGCGCCGGTTACGGCCTGACTGTCCTGCGCATTGCTGTCGGCGTGATCTTCGCCGCCCACGGTTCGCAGAAACTCTTTGGTCTGTTCGGTGGTTACGGCCTGGCCGGCACCGCGCAATGGATGGAAAGCATCGGCCTGACCCCGGGCTATCTGATGGCCGCGCTGGCAGGTGGTACCGAGTTCTTCGCCGGTCTGGCGCTGATCATCGGCCTGCTGGCACGCCCGGCGGCACTCGGTCTGGCGTTCCTCTCGCTGGTGGCGATCTTCTCGGTGCACATCGGCAACGGTCTGTTCATGGCCAACAACGGTTATGAGTTTGCTCTGGCTCTGCTGGCCGGCAGCATCGCGGTACTGATCGAAGGTGCCGGCAAGCTCTCCGCGGATCGCGCCATCGCCGGTTGAAGGCTCTGGCTCAAGGCAAAGGCCCGCATTGTGCGGGCCTTTTTTTGTTGCGGGGGATTATTGACACTGGTCGGTCACCTTCTCTAGGATGTTGCCCATGCGCCGATTTAAACAGCTACTTGCGGGGCGCCAGGTGACTTCTACAGTTACCGTCAGAAGCCGGAACAGGGCTTCGAAATACCGCTAAAGCGCTGGTTCGGTGTTGCCTCTCACCTGCCATGCAGACTTTTGAGGCAGAGACACGACACGATGAACGCACTACGCCCTCCAGCACGTCCCGCGCCGATCACGGCACATGTCACCCAGCACAACCCGAAAATCCTTCTTGGCGGCAAACACCAGCCGACGCTGTTGCGTTATCTCGATGGCTGGCCACGTCGCAGCGGCGGTCCTGCCGCGTTCCTGATCCAGTTTGTCGATGACGGCGAGTCGCTGGCGCGTTTCGCGACGGACAGCTTTGATCTGGCGGTGATTCAGGCGCCGAGCGCAGACGATGCGCCGGAGATGATCAAGCAACTCACCCGCGTTGCACGGCAGGGTCTGATCACTCGGCGCTGATGGTGCTTACGGGTATTCAATCGCAACGATGTAAACGAACTGCTCGCCGGTCGGCGTCTGCACCCGCACTTCCGCGTCGAGTGCCTTGCCGATCAGCGCGCGTGCCAGCGGCGAGTCGATGCTGATCAAACCCTGTTTGAGTTCCAGTTCATCGGGGCCGACGATGCGGTAGCGCGACTGCTTGCCGTCCTCGTCTTCGATGGTTACCCAGGCGCCGAAATAGACTTTGTTCGGGTCGCTGGGTTTTTCGCTGACCACCTTGAGCGCTTCCAGGCGTTTGGTGAGAAAACGCACGCGACTGTCGATTTCGCGCAGCATCTTCTTGCCGTAGGTGTACTCGGCGTTTTCCGAACGATCGCCCTGCGCCGCCGCTTCACTCACCGCCTGGGTGACCTGCGGGCGACGCACATGCCACAACTCATGGAATTCGGCGCGCATCCGCGCTTCACCCTCGGGGGTGATCAGCGCGGTGCCGGCGGTGCGGGGAGGGCGATAACGGCTCATGGCGACTTCTTGTGATTAAGACCGCTTGAGTCTATCAACCCTCGCGCAACACTGTCAGCGGGCTGGCGTTCAGCGCCCGACGCGTGCCGAACACACCGGCGCCACCAATCAGCGCGGCGCCAATCAGCGGTAGCACCAGCAGCCATGGATGCGGATGCCACGGCAAATCGAAGGCGAAGCGGTACAGCACCAGACTGACCACCTCCGAACCGATCGCCGCGAGCAGACCGCTGACCGCACCCAACAAACCGAATTCGATACGCCGCGCCTTGATCAGCAACTGCCGCTCGGCGCCCAGCGCGCGTAATAGCGCACCCTGGCGGATTCGTTCATCCAGCGTCGCTTGCAGACCGGAGAACAGCACGGCCATCCCCGCAGCCAGAACAAACAACAACACATATTCCACCGCCAGGGTGACCTGAGCGAGGATGCTGCGCAGCTGTTCGAGCAACGCTTCGACCTGCAGGATGGTCACCGCCGGGAAGGTCCGCGACAGCTCGACGATCTGCTGATCATGCCCTGGCGCCAGGTAGAAACTGGTCAGGTAGGTCGCGGGCAGATCCTTCAAGGTGCCGGGCTGGAAGATCATGAAGAAGTTCGGCTGGAAGTTGTCCCAGTTGATTTCGCGCAGGCTGGTGACCTTCGCTTCGCGATTGACCCCGCCGACGCTGAATACCATGTGATCGCCGAGTTTGAGTTTCAGGCTTTCGGCCACCTTGCCTTCCACCGAAACCCCCGGCACGTCGTCGGACGGCTGGCCGCTCCACCACGAGCCGGCGGTGAGCTTGTTGCCCGCCGGCAGATCTGCCGCCCAGGTCAGGCTCAGGTCACGCTGGATGGCGCGGTCACCGGCCGAGTCCTTGCTGACGATTTGCTGCACCGCCTCGCCATTGATGCTGATCAACCGACCCGGCACCACCGGATACAACGGCGCCGCTTGCGCCGACACCTTGATCAGGTGATCGGCGAAGGCCTGCTTGTCAGCCGGGAGGATATTCAGCGCGAAATAGTTCGGCGCGTTTTTCGGTAGCTGGTTTTGCCAGGTGTCGAGCAGTTCGCCGCGCAGCAGTGCGATCAGCGCCATCGACAACAGGATCAGACCGAACGCCAGCGACTGCCCGGCCGCCGCCAATGGATGCCGCAACAACTGGCCAAGGCCCAGACGCCATGGCAACGAGGCGCGGGCGAGCATGCGGCGCAGGCTTTGCAGCAGCAACAACAGCAGGCCGCCCAGCACCAGCGCGGCGACCACGCCACCGCCGAGCAGGGCGAAGGTCAGCAGCAGGTCGAGGCTCAGACGCCACATGATCAGGCCCAGCGCACCCAGCGCCGCGCCGTAGACCATCCATGTGCTCGAGGGGATCGGCAGCATGTCGCGGCGCAACACCCGCAGCGGCGGCACGCGACCCAGTGCAGCCAATGGCGGCAAGGCAAAACCCGCCAGCGCCACCAGCCCGGTGCCAATCCCGGCCATCGCCGGAAACAGCCCGCCCGGCGGTACGTCACTTGGCAGCAAATCATGCAGCAGGGCGAACAGCCCCAGTTGCGCCAGCCAGCCGAGCAGCGCGCCACTGATGGCGGCAACCAGGCCGAGCACGGTCAGTTGCAGGCTGAACAGCACCATGGTTTCCCGGCGCGACAAGCCGAGGCAGCGCAGCAAGGCACTGGCGTCGAAACGTCGACTGGCGAAACGGTTCGCCGACAACGCCACGGCTACGCCAGCCAGCAATACCGCAACCAGACTGGCCATGTTCAGGTAGCGCTCGGCCTTGCCCAGCGCGCCGCCAATCTGTCGGTTGCCGTCGCGGGCATCCTGGATTCGCTGGTTTGCAGCGAGGCCCGGTTTGATCAACTCACGATAGGTTTCCAGCGTCTGCGGTTCACCGCGCCACAGTTCTCGATAGCTTACCCGGCTGCCCGGTTGCACCACGCCGGTGGCGGCGAGGTCGTCAAGATTGATCAGCACCCGTGGCGTCAGGCTGTAGAAGTTGCCAGCGCGATCCGGCTCGTAGGTCAGCACGCGGGTCAGCTTCAAGGTCTTCATGCCGACGTCGATGCTGTCGCCGATCTTCAGATCCAGCGCGGTCAGCAGACGTGCCTCGACCCAGGCTTCCCCGGATTGCGGTTCGCCGCCGACTTCTTCCTGGGCAAAGGGTGCGGGCGCGCTCTTCAGCTCGCCACGCAGTGGATAGGCGCGGTCGACGGCTTTGATGCTGGATAACTGAATGCCGTTGTCGGTGGCAATGACGCTGGAAAACTCCACCACTTGTGCATGATTGAGGCGCAGTTCGGTGCCGCTGCGGATTTGCTCCTCGCGGGCCGGCGAGCTGCCTTCAAGGACCAGATCGGCACCGAGAAACTCGGTAGCGCGCAGCATCATCGCGCCGTTGAGGCGGGCGCCGAAGTAGCCGATCGCGGTGCTCGCCGCGACGGCCACCACCAGCGCAAAGAACAACACGCGCAACTCACCGGCGCGGGCATCGCGCATGAGCTGGCGCAGGGCAAGGCTGAACAGACGCAACAGCGGCAGACGTGCCATCAAGGCTCCAGAGGGGCGACCAGCAGCCCGGCTTCAAGACGGATCAGGCGCCGGCAGCGATGGGCCAGGCGTTCGTCGTGGGTCACCAGCACCAGGGTGGTGCCGCGTTCCTTGTTCAATTCGAACAGCAAGTCGCTGATGCGCTCGCCGGTGTGGCTGTCGAGGTTGCCGGTCGGCTCGTCGGCGAACAGCACGTCCGGTTCGGCAGCGAAGGCGCGGGCGATGGCCACGCGCTGCTGTTCACCACCGGAGAGCTGGCGCGGCGAGTGGGTCAGGCGCTGGCCGAGGCCGACGCGCTGGAGCAATTGCGTGGCGCGCTCGCGGGCATCTTTGCGGCCATCGAGTTCGAGCGGCAGCATGACGTTTTCCAGCGCATTGAGGCTGTCGAGCAACTGGAACGACTGGAAGACGAACCCGACGTGCTCGGCGCGGATTCGTGCGCGCTGGTCTTCATCGAGATTGCTCAGGCCCTGGCCGGCGAGGGTGACTTCGCCGCTGCTCGGCAGGTCGAGGCCGGCGAGCAGGCCGAGGAGGGTGGATTTGCCGGAACCGGACGCGCCGACGATGGCCAGGCTGTCGCCCTTGTTCAGTTCCAGGCTGAGTTCGTGCAGGATAGTCAGTTCACCTTCCGCGCTAGGGACCACTTTGTTGAGGTTCTTCGCGGTGAGAATGCTTGCGCCCATGGAGAATCCGATGCGTGTATGGTTTTTGAGTGCTGGCCTGGCCTTGATGTGCATGGCCCAGAACGCAGCGGCGGGTACTGTCCTGATCGTTGGCGATAGTATCAGCGCCGGTTTCGGCCTGGATACCCGTCTGGGGTGGGTGTCGCTGCTCGAGCAGCGGCTCAAACAGGAGGGTTTCGACGATAAAGTGGTCAACGCCTCGATCAGTGGCGACACCAGTGCCGGAGGCCAGGCGCGGCTGCCGGCGCTGCTTGCAGAGCATAAGCCTGAGCTGGTAATCCTCGAGTTGGGTGGCAACGACGGCCTGCGCGGGATGCCGCCAGCGCAATTGCAACGAAATCTTTCCTCGATGATCGACAGCTCGCGGCAGAGCGGCGCGAAAGTGCTGCTGCTCGGCATGCAGTTGCCACCCAATTATGGCAAGCGCTACACCGATTCGTTCGCCGAGGTTTACGGCAAGCTCGCCGAAGAGAAAAACATCCCGTTGGTGCCGTTTTTTCTCGAAGGTGTCGGTGGTCATCCGGAGCTGATGCAGGCCGACGGTCTGCACCCGGCGGCCGGTGCTCAGAGCAAGTTGCTGGAAAATGTCTGGCCGACGCTAAAACCGCTGTTATGAGGCTTTTCTAGAGGCAGGCTTTCGGCTAATGTGGCGCCCCCTAATTTGGAGCCCCCGATGCCGCGTCCTGCCTGGTCCCTGTTTGCCTACCAACTGATCGAGCCTGACGAGCAGCTGGATCTGTTCGCCTGCCAGGAAGTGCGGGTGCATCTGGTGACGCGGCAGCTGGAACTCGGTGGCTCGGCCGATCGCACGCTCTGCGGCACTCTGCTGCCGGCGCAACCGCGCTGGTCGAATGTTGATCGGCGGGTGTTCCAGGATCAGCGCCTGTGCTCGCTGTGCCGGGCGATTCTCGAATCGCAGAAACGCGGTACGTCGCCGATCTGGCCCGAGCTTCGATTCGAACTTTAAGATCAAAAGATCGCAGCCTCGTTGCACTCGTCAGCTCCTTGTATGTTCCCCACACACCAGCATGAATGAGATCTAAGCTCGCTGGT
>NZ_RCNX01000100.1:0-2008 GCF_004307595.1 Pseudomonas sp. Sample_23 | reverse complement strand
CCGGTGCCGATCTTGATGTGCTGGTTGACGCCGACGGTGAGGTGGTCGTTGGCGCGGGTTTCGACTTTGCGGTCGGCGTAGACGGTGTGGTGTTCTTCGGCTTTGAACTCCGTGTAGCTGTTTTGCTCGACGGTGTCGTGGCGTTCGTTGCCGACGCGGATTTTCTGATCGTGCTCGATGTTTTCGTCCCAGTCGCGCTGGGCGTGCAGGTAGATCTGTTCCTGGCCTTTTTTGTCTTCGATGCGCAGTTCGTTGTAGCCGCCACCGCCCATCGAGCTCAGGGTCTTGAAGGTGCTGCGGGTCTTGTTCGCCGGCAGTGGATAGGGGACGGTGTTTTCCTTGTGGTACAGGCAGCCGCTGATCAGCGGTTGATCGGGGTCGCCTTCAAGGAAGGTGACCAGCACTTCCATGCCGATGCGCGGGATGGCGATGCCGCCGTACTGGGCGCCGGCCCAGGCGCTGGAGACGCGCAGCCAGCAACTGGTCTTGTCGTCGGCCTGACCTTCGCGGTCCCAATGGAACTGGACTTTGACCCGGCCGTATTCGTCGCAGTGGATTTCTTCGCCTTTCGGGCCGGTGACCACCGCGCTCTGGCTGCCGAGGATTCGCGGTTTCGGGTGGCGCAGCGGCGGGCGGTTGGGTACGTCCCATGGCGTGGCCTGGAAGCGGTTGCGGTAGCCCTGGTGGAAATCGTCTTTCAGCGCGGTGGTGTCGCTGGTCACCGACTCCTCGAGCACTTGCGGCTGCTTGCCTTCATGCAGGACTTCGGTGAGCAGCCAGAGGTCGTTCCACTTGGCTTTCGGGTGTTCGGTCAGGGCGAGGAAATGGCCGCTGACCAGCAGTGGCTGATCACTCTTGCCTTCGGCCAATTGGAAGTCGCTGCGATGGCGTTCGAGGGCGCGTTTGGCCAGGTGCTTGCCGCGCTCGCGGTCGATGAAGCGGCCCGGGTAATCGTAGTCTTCGAGGTCGGGTAGGGCGTCGCCACGGTTTTCGCTTTCCAGGGTCAGGCGCGGTTTTTCGAAGTCGTAGTCGCGACGGGTGGTGCGGCTGGTGCGGGTTTCCAGGCGCAGGTCGAAGCGCTTGATCACCGGGTTGCTGGCGACCATGCCGGAGTCTTGCTGATAGGGCACCGGGGCCAGTTTCGGGAACACCGTCTGGTCGTCGCCGAACACCAACTTGTGCGCGTTGGCGCTGTGCTGGAAGTGGAAGTGAATGCCTTCTTCCTCGCACAGGCGCTGGATGAAGTGCAGATCCGACTCGTCGTATTGCACGCAGTAGATGCGCTCGGGATAGATCGAGCCGGTCTTGAATTCGTAGGCGTTGCTTTGAATGCCGTGCTCTTCGAGCACCATGCCGATGATTTTCGGCACGCTGAGGTTCTGGAAGATGCGCTGGTTGATGCGGTGCGCCAGGTACGCCAGTTGCGGGCGCAGGGTCACCGAATAACGGGTCAAGCGCTTGCCGGAATCGCCTTGCGCGGCGCGGTAGATCTGGCCATGGATGCCGCTGCCATCAGGCGACAGCTGCAGAAAGGCCGGTTTGTGCAGCAGGGTTTCGAGGTCCAGCGACGGCTGCTCACTGACCAGCTCCACCTCAAAGACAAAAGGCTGGCTGATGGCTTCCCGGCCGGTGAGGGTAAACACCTGAAAGTCGGCGGAAAGCCCTTCGATGGTCAGGGCAAAGTGGGTTTCATTGGCCGGCGCGAACATCCCTTGTTCCTCGTGCTGTACAGCGGCGCTCGTCGACGGCCGTAAAAAGCGGCTCAACGTACGCGAAATTCTGGAGGGGCGTAAACAACATCGACCAGCAGAGCTGGCCGATGCGTGTAACGGTCAGCCGTAATTAAACGACTGGAGCACGCCAGTCATCGGAACCCGAAGTACCGGATACTTCGTGGGTCCAGGTGATTTTGCGGTAGGTGAACTGCACTTCTTCCAGGTGGGTGAAGTGCGCGTTGCCTGGATCCTGGCAGTTGTGCATTTTGTTGTTGATGGCGACGATGATCGCG